>CAZPCR010000263.1:0-4859 GCA_964585035.1 uncultured Anaerolineaceae bacterium | reverse complement strand
TAGCAGGCACTTTAAATTACGCCAGTACGCAGGGTAATACTATCCATTGATATAATCGAATTAATTTCGATACGGAAGGATATCTTATGAACATCAATGAAAAACACCCCCGTGCTATTTTGCAGGGAATTGCATACAGGGCAATGCTCGAGCGAGGCCTGCTTCCCGACTTTTCAGCCGAGGTACTCACCGAACTAAGCATGATTAAGACACCTGCTTCCAAGGAAAGTGAGGTTATACGTGATCAAAGAGAGCTATTATGGGCTTCCATTGATAATGACGATTCGCTCGACCTCGATCAGTTGACAGTTGCCGTCACCATGCCTGGAGACAAAGTTAAAATTATGGTAGCCGTCGCAGATGTAGACTCCCTCGTCAAGGAAGGGTCTGCGATAAATGAACATGCTCGCCATAATACGACCTCGGTTTATACCGCTGCCAGGATCTTCTCGATGCTTCCTGAAAAGCTTTCCACAGACTTCACTTCGCTTAATCTGAATGAGGAGCGCCTGGCTCTTGTTGTTGAAATGGTAGTCGACTCTGGTGGATCTGTTCTGGATTCTAATATTTATAGAGCACTTGTTCAAAATCATGCAAAACTAGCTTATAACAGTATAGCTGCTTGGTTGGATGGGAGTGGAATTAAACCTCAAGCGGTTTCTCACGTCGATGGACTTGATGAAAATCTTCGGCTGCAGGATAAAACAGCCCAAAGTATGAAAAATTACCGTCATGTGCATGGTGCACTTAGTTTGGAAACCCTGGAAGCCAGACCGATTTTTGATGGTGATCAGATCCGCGACCTCGAAGTGGAAGAAAAGAATCGCGCCAAGGAGATAATTGAAGATTTCATGATCGCAGCGAATGGGGTTACTGCCCGTTATCTTTCGGGAATGAAATTTCCTTCCATTCGCCGGGTAGTGCGAATTCCAAAACGATGGGACCGGATTGTAGAAATTGCCGGAGAGCACGGCTTCAGGCTTCCTGAGATTCCAGATGCAAAGCCCTTGGAGGAATTTCTTGTAAAAGAAAAAGCCGCAGACCCGATTCGTTTCCCCGACTTATCACTTGCGGTAATAAAACTTTTAGGTTCCGGCGAATATATAGCCGAACTTCCTGATGCAGATCCTCCAGGTCACTTTGGTCTCGCTGTCAAGGATTATGCCCACTCGACGGCACCTAATCGCCGGTACCCAGATCTGATCACGCAACGTTTATTGAAAGCGGCGCTAGCCGGCAAGACCACACCATACAAGAAGGATGAGTTGGACATCCTTGCAGCTCATTGCACCGAAACTGAAGATGCGGTCAACAAAGTTGAAAGGCAGGTCGAAAAATCCGCAGCTGCTTTGTTGCTCGAATCCAGAATCGGAGAGCAGTTCGATTCGATTGTCACAGGTGCATCCGAGAAAGGCACATGGGTTCGACTTCTTAATATACCCGTTGAAGGCAAGCTGGTGAATGGCTTCGAGGGGCTGGATGTCGGAGAGCGGGTCCGGGTCCAGTTGATCGATACTAACGTTGAACAGGGATTTATAGATTTTAAAAAGGTTGGGTCGATCGGACCTTTACCACAAAAAAAAGAGCAGCTTCATCTAAGAAATCGGTGAACTCAATATTCCTCTCTTCCCCTATCACAACTTCTTTCTTGGGTATTGGTAGCGTCTTGTTCATGAATGGATGGCATCCCGGTTTATGTGTTCGCGCCTCCGAGAAATTAATTGCACAAGAAATGGAATATGATTCGTACTTCCCAAGATGTCGCTAACAATTATTAAGGTGAACAATTGACTGCCCCTTGCAATTCAGATCCTAACTGGCAAACCGGTCGCATTGGATTATCTTTGATAATATCTGAAACCTGGGAATTGTCATGGACGATCAGATCAGGATAAGTGTAATTCAGGGTGGCAAGGTACCACGGTTGGTCCAGCAAATCTTTGGATACAATCACAATATCCGGACGCAGGTGATATGAATAATGGAAATACCATAAAGCAAAAGTAGATTCATCACCTTCCGTAAAAATGATATCTTTGGCAGGTGCAGACTTAAGGATTACCTTCGCATATTGTTCGGCGGTGTGATCAGCAGACAGATTCATATGGGGAATTTCCAGAATTGAGTGAACACAAATATATACTAAAACACAAAATTCAGCCAAAGGTTTGAAATATCTGTATCTTGTCGTTATTTTCTCTACGACCCAGCCGCTTCCCTGACCGATCCCGATGGAAATGGAAATCAATGCCGGGATAAGATAAATATATGAATCTGGAGAATAATATAAAATCGAGAAGATCGAATAAATAATAACCATCCAAGCGGAAGCAAGATATAACTGTGAACAATCGAATATAAAAGCCAGAACAATAAAAACGAATAGAATCCCAAAAATCCCAAGCTGTCCAACGATGAAATGGCTCCAGGCCTGAATTCCAGCCTTTAAATAAATCCCATTGGGGACGTTCATTCGTCCCCAATACATTTTCCCACTAACCAGCCAGAAAAAACCATCCCAGTCAATTGCATTTCCCCAATTAACAGGTGCTTTTGCGCCGGCCCGTATCGGAATTAGAAAATATACACTTAATCCGAGGCACAAACCGGTCAACCGACGAGCCATAGTTCTAATATATGAAAATATAGATTGGTTTCTCAGCGCTCTATGAACTTGTGCTTCTCCCGGCTGAGGTTTATTAACAAACATCAAAGGCAACATGAATAATATAGTCAGGTGGTTGCCCAAACTAAGTCCTGCTACAATTCCCCATATATAATCAGACAGTGGATGCGAAACTCTCTTGATATATAAATATAATAAGAAAGTCACAAATAAAGCATTTAATGCGTAAACCTCTGTGATAATGGCTTGCGACCAGACTAACGGAAAGGTTCCATATACCAAGCTGGCAATTGAGGCGGAAAAAATAGTTTGATCCAAAGATCGCATGATCTTATAGATCATAAAAGCCGTCGCTATCGTACATGCACCGGAAAATAAATTAGTTCGATAAGCAAGAGAACCAACCGGTATTTTTTGAAATAGACCTGCGATCAATAGATACGTGGGATACCCCGATGGATGAGGAACACCGCCAGTTGCCACTGCAGTCACTAGATCACCCCCGTCGGCGCCGTCAAATGCCCAAGTGAGACCGGGAGCCATTGTACGGAGATACAGGAATGCCAGCAATAACAGGATCAATAATGGCGGTAAATACTTCTTCAGGCAGGTCATGGATATAACAAAAGGGTGGAGCAAGGCCACGCCAGCTCCACCCAGATTCTCACCTTACAGGATGAGTCTATTTTACTTCAGTCAATATCGCATACGTAGGATTTGGGGAAGTCGAAGAGAACGTTGCACACGCCTGACCACCTTTCGCATTCTCGGTCTTTACCCAGGCCTTTCCATCCCAATGTTGGGCGACGCCATTTTTTCCAGGTGGAACCGGAAAGCAAACCTTTTCTACAACGCCCAGGGTTTTGCCAACCTCTACCATCAATTTGACAGGCGACGTTAATAGAGGGCCAGGCACGTTTTTAGGAATCCCAAAGTCGGATGTCACAGATGCCGAATAGACGATGTTACCTGCAACCTGATCAAGGGTCCAAGTTGCAATGCTGCCAATCGTGAAGACCCCGGGTTGTTGGGTTTGGAAAAATGGAGGTGTCGTATCAACCGTACCTTCCAGGCGCTCCACCGCCGCTCCCTGCTCGCTCGCAACTTGTGGCGAAGCCCCGATATTAAGCTTATCTGCCCAGGCTGTGCCGTTCATGCCGATAGCAACGAAGCCAACCAGGAAGAATAAAACCAACAGGACACGAATCATCTTATTCATTGTATTTACTCCTTTGTTACAAAACCAAGCTTTTAAATTCCCTTGACGAATAATATCCCAATTTCAGAATTTGGATGGATCACTTACAGAAGTATTAAGAATTTTGCAACCTTATTTACAATTTGCTAAGGCTGAAATTCGATGCGGATATATACATCCTCTGACAATGCCAGATTGAAGAAAAGGTTATTACCATCCGTTATAAATCCTTCAGGGCCGACGGAACGGATTTTAGAACCCTGTGGCAAATGAACTCGAACCGTGATCGGGATGGCTTCTGTGCCGGGCTGTTTCTGAACCTTTAACTGGTAGACCAAATCTCTTAATATTAGATCTGATTTTAAAATACCGGCAGGAAGGTTGAACTGAAAATCTGTTTCTACGCTTTGCCCGGTCGGTACTACCAGTAAAGTTCCAAACCCCTGCAATCCCTGAATACTCTCATCCAGAATGTCCACGCGCGGCGGCACATTCTCGTCGAGCATGGTCATTGCATCGCGCGAAACGGCTTGTGGTGTAGCACTCTTAAGCTGTGTCCCGGCAGGCGAATACACACGCAGATAATCAAAATAGCAACGATCAATGGGATACCAATATTCGAGATTGGATCGGTCGATACTAGCCGAACCTTGTTGGCATCCTTCGGTCGGACCCTGAGCAGAATTGTGGTGAACGACGGCCAGGTTCGAGGACGGATTGGTTAGATCGGTCAGACCGACATCGTAAATAAGATTCGAGCCGACCACCGCATTGGTTTTGTTATAACCCATATTGGTATCGATCACCATCAAAAAATCACCATCGCTTCTAGTAACAGATCCGTCCCAGCCGCGCTTCATCAACAGTTTCGATAAAGCGGGGTCATTCAAATCGACGAGGATGTGCCGTTGATCCAATTCACCTTTCATAGCTTTCAACAGTTGTTCCCAGAATAAGCCCTGGCCTGACGATATTTTATTTAATATGGCACCCGCAATAGGAGTCATGAATTGCTTGCGAGACCAGTTGGTGGAG
>CAZPCR010000262.1:2891-4859 GCA_964585035.1 uncultured Anaerolineaceae bacterium | reverse complement strand
TAGAGCAGTGGCCTTTTAAGCCATTGGTTAAGGGTTCGAGCCCCTTCGCGCTCACAATATTTCATGTAAAACCCGTTAGAGTTCTTGTACTGCGTGATCCGCGCTCATAATTATAGCCGTCATTCCTGACGGCTATTTATTTCTTAATTATTACGATCGATACTAACTATTCGTGTAGTTTCCCGCTGTTTTTCTTATATCAACTGATCGGGAAACCAATCAGTTATAGAACTGGCTTATTGGCTACATATGAGGTATATCAAAAGGTCTGGCCTTCGCCTTTGCCGATTTCCATCATTTTCAGAAATTCCGGGACAATGGCCGGGTCAAAGTGCTTCCCGCTTTGGTCTCGAACATAATCGATCGCTTTTTGTCTTGTCCAGGCGTTGCGATATGGACGATGTGAAGTGAGCGCATCGAATACGTCGATGACTGCGAAAAGACGGGCGTGCAGGGGGATTTGATTCTCCCTTAGCTCATCGGGATAACCCGTGCCGTCCCATTTCTCATGGTGAAAATGAGGAATGTCAACCGCCCGGCCCAGGTATGAGATGGGGGACAGCAATTCAAATGCAAACCGCGGATGCTGGCGGATCATTTCCCATTCTTCCTCCGTCAGTGGTCCGGGTTTTAGCAGGATGCTGTCAGGGATGGCCATTTTACCGATGTCGTGCAGGATCGAGCCTCGCCGAATGTGAACCAGCTCCGATTCGCTTAAGCGCAATCTCCGGGCCAGCTTGATCGCCATATCGGTGACACGCTCGGTATGGCCCTCTGTATCCCGGTCGCGTAGATCAAGGGCGCGCGACCAGCCTTCGATGGTTGTGTTATAGGCGAGGGTTAACTCGAAATTGGTGCGCTGTAACTCTCTAAGCAGCATTGCGTTTTCAATGGCGATAGCGGCCTGCCCGGCCAGCGTTTCCATGAAATCAAGCCAATCGTTATCCGGATGGAGAGGCGTGCGATGGAATATTTCCATCACGCCTCGCACGCGCCCTTTGGCGATGAGCGGCAATCCGTAATAGGCGCGAAAGCCTTCGTCGGAAAAACTTGGGGAGCTTAGAAAGCCCGTCTTTCCATGCTGCAGGTCGGGGACGACGATGACTTTTTGCTGGAGGACAGCCATCCCTGCGAACCCATCTCCAATCTGGAGACGCGTATGCTGTAATACATCGGTTCGGAATCCAAGGCCGTTTTTGAATTCGAGGATGTTTTGTGGGTTTAATAGGAGGATATCGGCGGCATCAACGCTCAATTGTGCCGTCACCTGGCTTAATATCACGGATAATGCCAGGTTGAGGTCGAGACTGGACGAGATCGCCAGGTCAATGGCCCGCAGGGCGCCCATGCGCTTCAATTGAGTCTTGATCGTTTCTTCTGCGAGTTTGTGCCTGGTCGCGTCACGGATCACGGCAATAAATTGACCCGCGGAGGAGGGTACCAGCCTGGCTTCGAACCACCGCTCGCTGCCGGCTTGTATAAGGGAATATTCGAACGAAAGGGTGCCCCTCTCAGTCTTTGTTCGTTGAAGCGCATTTAATAAGCTATTTGCCAATTCGCGCGGTAAAACTTCACCAATAGGCCGGCCGATAAACGCTTCCGGCGGATTAAAATGCCTCGCCACCGAATCGCTGGCCTTATAATCCAGTATGATCCCATTTTCATTCAGAATAAATAGGAGGTCAGGAAATGCTTGTAAGACAGCATTAAGTTGTGTTGAAGCACTCGGGAGTTTATCTAAAAGCATATCCATCACATTTTCCATAAGAGACGGGACGCGGGGCGCAGTGATCCCTTATTCACTGCGCCCCCTGATCCCACCGCGTCATCCCATAAACGATTATAGGTGGGGTTAAATCTCGCTACAATAAAAAGTCAATCCCCTATGGTATGAACGACCTGTTTGGCCAGGTCGGTCAATGATTTTGCATTCAAAGATACAAGCAGGGAGGCATCTTCCTGGCTCAG
>CAZPCR010000262.1:0-2791 GCA_964585035.1 uncultured Anaerolineaceae bacterium | reverse complement strand
AGAAAACGATCAGCTAGAATCTCAAAGTGCATGTCCTGCGGAAGCAGGAGTATGTCTTTTTCTCCGAAACGGCTGCCCAAACTAAAAGATTGGACAGTATTACCACCCATAAGTTGGCTCGCGGTTTGTGGGCTAATGGGCATCCACCCGCGGTTTGCCAAAATCACTATCAGGTTTAGTCCTAATCCGATAATTAGGATCGGCATTCCTGGCAACCTGCGATTAAGCAGGACAAATACCAGGAAAACGATTAAAGATGCCGCCAAACTACTCGCAGCCAGCCAATCGGGTAACAGAAAATGTGAAACTGGCAGATATGCTATGAATAACTGTGGAAGGAAGGCTACCAGTACCAGCCACATGGACTGCAGGGCGGGGGCCTGGTAAGGCTGATTTCTCCAGCGGGACCATCCTAATCCGACTGCCAGCCCCAACAGAAGGGCTGAGAGGAGTATCACGAAGAGGCGACTCGGATCAATGCGGGCCGCCGGTGCCGCCACCTGAAGGAGCGCCAATGCCGAGAACGAGCATTGCGAGGGCTGCTACGGCGAGAACTAACTGGACGTGCTGGCGGTTGATCTTGCTGGCGAAGAGGGCGATTTGGTTTTTCATCGAATATCATCCTTTATTAGTTAAGATAAGGAGAATATACGACCCCCCAGGCTTCAAAACAGGCTTCAAAAACTACCCCAATAAAAAATAAAAAAAACAGCTGATGTCAGCTGTTTTTGAAATCAGGAAATTAGCTCATGATAGAGGTCCCTGGTTTCTGCCGACGGAGGCAGCTCAAATATTCTGTGCATGGTTTTCTCGCAAGCCTGGTAGGTATGGACAATTGAGGCTTTGTCTCCCATACGGAAAAATATCTGCATCATCAGGCGATAGGTGGCTTCGGAAGTCTCGTCATATTCCAAAGCCTGCCTGCAAATATTCAGGGATTTTGGTATCTCGCCCCCCTGATAATACAACTCTCCCAATGACAACGAAGCTGTGAGAAATGCCTGGTTCAGACGTTCCCGTTCGGGCCAGGCCCAGGTGGAACCAATATCTTCCAGATATTTCCCCTTCACTAAATCGATCGCCTTTTCGAAGAAGTTGATCTTTTCTTCCAGTGTGATTAAATTTTTGGCGAGGGCAAGATAACCGTCGAAAGCTTCAATATCATATTCGTGGTCTATGGCCCGGTTGAATTGATAAGATTCACCATCGAAGATGATCGAGTCCAGTCCGACCGCACGTCGCAGGCGATAGATTTCGTTCTTGAAACGCAGCCTTAATTTTGACGGTTCCATGGTTTCATTCCAGAGTACTTCGCCTATCTGCTCCTTGGAAAGCGGTTTCTTCTCGGCCAGGAAGTAAAAAAACAATTCCCTGACGGATTGCGTCTGCCAGTCACTCATGGTGGCAAGCCTGCCATTCACCCATACCTGCCCTTTTCCAAAAGCGCGGATGACAAGGTTGGGAGCGGGTATATCCACCGTACGCGCCAGCATCCGTAAATGCCGCCGGTTAAGGGGTAGTTGTTCATCCAGGCGGTCCACCTTTTCGAAAAGCTGGCGCAAAGACGATTTGACTTCGTCATCATACTGCATGTCCTCTATCCAGAGTCGCGCCTGTCTCGTGGCGACAATCGTGGAGTGATTAATATGACGGGGATCCGGCAGGATATTATTAATCTCTTCTTTTGCCGGTTCCACTTCTCCATTCTGGTATTGGGCAGCCGTCAGCCATATGCGACTTAATCCTGTTTCCATCTCCATCCCACCCTGGATGAAATTATTTTTTGCTGTTCTCAATTCGGTGACAGCCTTTTTGTAATTTCCCTTTTGCAGGGATAGACGACCCAGCATGAGCTGATAAAGACCATTTTCATAGTTTGAATCACTTGCTCTTATAAAATCCTGTGCGTGGTCGAGAATACTTTGCGTACCGGGTATGTCTTTTTTTAAAAGTGATAAATTGGCTTCCGCGAGAGCCAGGTAGTTAATAAAAAACCGTTCACCCACCTGCTGGACCCAATCATCGGCCTGTTTATAACTTTGTGCGGCGATTTCAAAGTCTTCCACCTCAGCGTAAAGATCGCCCAAACCAAGGGAAATAAGGGCTGCCTGACGTTTATGACCACTCTGATGCGCGCAGAGTAGACCTTCCTCGAAGGCCTGTACTGCCTGCTCATATTTTCCCTGCTGCTGCTCTAAAACACCCAGGTTATTAAGCAGGTGAGCCTGCCAATAAAGACTTCCCGTCTGCCGCCAGTTTTTTAGCGCCTCTTCATAATATCGCCTGGCTTCCGCGTATTTCCCCATCGCCAAATAGGCCATTCCCGTTTCCATCCAAAGGATCGGAATGGAATGGATATCATTTATACGGATATAAATCTCCAATGCAGATTCCAGAATGTTAGTCGCCTGGGGTGGAAGTCCTTGTGAAAATAAACTCAGGCCCTTGACGCGCAATGCATCGGCGTAGATCCATTGCAGATCATCATTCCCTTCGGTAAGCCGCATGGCTTCATCTGCATCCTGGATGGCCTCCTTGTAATTTCCGAGGAGCCGATTCGTATTTCCACGCCGCACAAGAGCCAGTGCAAGATCAGGGATATTATTTTTCTCTCGATAAATTTCAATAGGAAGCTGGAATAGCGCCAATCCCTCGGCCGCATTGCCTTTTGCCGATTCAATCGCTCCGCGTAATGACAGCAAACTGGGCCGCTTTTGAGAAATGGAGGGCGGCAGGTCTTTCAGCCATGACTCTAATGTAAGCATGGCGTGCTGATACATCGGTATGCCGG
>CAZPCR010000261.1:0-4870 GCA_964585035.1 uncultured Anaerolineaceae bacterium | reverse complement strand
TGACTCGATGACATGGCTGGACAGCCTGATCATCGGCCTGTTCCAGGTTTTAGCTGTATTCCCGGGGTCGTCGCGTTCGGGCGCGGTCATACCCGGCGGGATGCTGCGCAACTTCGACCGACCGTCTGCGACGCGCTTCGCGTTCCTGATGGCGGCGCCCGTGATGCTGGCGGCAGGCGGATACGAATCGTTGTCGGTGCTCAAACTGCATATCCTGCATACGATCCTTGGTCCGCTGGCGATTGGATTTGTGGTGGCCGCGATCTTTGGCTGGTTGACGATCCGCTGGTTGATCGCCTACGTCAGTAAACACTCACTTTATGTGTTTTCGGCCTACTGCGCCATTGTAGGCGCATTATGTCTGGTCTTTCTTTTTATTTAGGAAAAAAAGATGCGGGATTAAGAATATCCAATACAAGAGAGAGGCTGCCTTTTTTAGGCAGCCTCTCTCATTAAATAAATATGTATTGACGGTTTTTCCGGATACATCATGGCAGCGCTGTAAGTAGTTAAATACTTTCTGCCGAGTGATTCAACACTACAGGATCAGTAAATCAATCACGGCTGGGAGGCCGGGCCGGGGGTGGGATGGATGGGGAGGATCAACGGCTTTAAGGGTTGCTGCGAAAAGTCAAAATCGGTGAGCAGGTTCCCCAACTGGGAGGCATTCTCACGCACATCGGGACGAGGATCGGGGCGGCCATCAGTCTTCGGGTCGATGCGTTGGCTGCTCAGGAACAGGTCTTCGATGAGCTTGACATAGGCATCGTGACTGAGGACCTGGTGGTCGATGTAACCTGGTTTCGAGTAGGGGCTGATCACGATGCCGGGTACACGCAGTCCGTATCCATTCTCGTCGACCGTGGGAGGAACGACGTGGTCATAGAAGCCGCCCCAATCATCCCACGAAAGGAAAATGACGGTGCTGGACCAATCGGGTCCCTGTTCCACGGCATTGATCAGACTGGCAGTCCAGGCCTGGCCATCGCTTAACAGGGCTGGTGGATGTTCACCATTCGGTTGGCTGGGAGTGATCCAACTAACAGCAGGCAGGGACCCGCTTTTTGCATCCTTATAGAAATTGGTGACATCGATGATGTTCCCAAGCTGGCCATCCTGCTTGACGGTATCAAAAGAGGGCAGGGGATTCCAAATACCGGGAGTCTTGGCATCCTGGTGGACAGGCGCGCAGTCCTCTGCATCATTGGCGCAGTCGGGCTGTGTGCCGGTTTGGATATAGTATTTCCAGGTAACCTGGTTCTTGAAGAGCAGATAAGTGAGATCCGTCCAGGCATAGTCCGGGTTCGGTAGATTAAGCTTCGGGGCGAAGTCGGGCGGCTCGGCAGGTTTGTCCAATTCATTGATGCAACTCATGGGGTCGCCGGCTTTGCTGCACTTGGCGGACCATTCAGAGACCATGAACAGATGCTGGGGCAGGCTCCAGGAGGCGTTGGGTTCAAACAGATGATCCTGCAGGACAAAGTATTTGGCGAGGGCCCAGTAATTGGGGAGCTCGCGTGCGTCATGGTAACCCATGACGTCTACCTGACCACCACCGCAGTCGGGAGCGTGGGTGGCTGCGCAACCGGCTTTGCCCTTTTCAGCCTGAGCGATGAAACCGTCCATCTTGCCGCCATCGATATCGTTTGTTGCACTCGCAGCGGCATGCGGGCCGCCGGTATTTCTATCGGCAGGATCGTGATACGGGACGACGCATTTGCCGGTTGCCGGATCATTCACACACACATTGAACTTTCCGTTTTGGGTGGGAATGCCGTCAGCGCCCGGATAGGTGCCGAAGTAGGAGTCGAACGAACGGTTCTCCTGCATAATGATGACGATATGTTTGATTTTGGCCTGGGCGGTGGCGAGATCAACCGGGCCGCCGGAATTGGGTGCGGCAGTAGTCGGTTGGGATGGCGCGAGCGTGGGGGCCGGTGGGATAGTATTTTGTACAACCGGTGGATTGTTTACGGTAGTATTGGCGGATTGTGAAGATTGGTCGGAACTCGGTCTGGGCGCGGTCAACGAACAAGCTTCCAACAGGATAAGTATCATGACGAACTTTAAAATATTACCTTTATTTATCATTCTGACTCCTCTCGGCGATCCCAAGAGATAGTAGCGAAACACGCTTAAGAGAGCCTTAGATGAATGTAAATCCTTAGAGCGTGTTTCTCATAAATTTATCGGCGATATCCTACCGGCACAAAGTAAACAGTGGTGAACTGGGATATAGGGCAAGCTGCAATTCGTTGCCCAAGTCTGCGAGGAGAACCAAAAATACGATGACTATAAATCCTAGAGAGGTGCCAAGTAATTGTTCGTAAGTCTTTTTACTTGTTTTATGCTTATCGGGGGTTCAACACCCGAAAGAGCAAAAAGGGATAAAAGTAGTAAATTAAAAAAGAGGCTGCCTGGAAAAAGCAGCCTCTTTTTTGATAGTGTAAATTTTAAATAGATCAAGACATTCTTGGCATCGTGGGAAGGTTGCTTGAGAGCATTCCGAGTTGATAGGCTTTTGCGATGGCCGCTGCGCGGGTATTGACTCCCAAGTTCAGGAAGGCGCTCGAGAGAAGATTACGGACGGTGGAATTGCTCACCGTCATCATCCTTGCCAGGTCGTCTGTTTTGCTCTTTGGGAATGCCGCGCACAATGTTAACGCTTCCAACTGGGTGTGTGTCAAAGGCTCCTGTTTTTGGTAGACATTACCCACATTCTGGCTGAGATAAATCCCGCCGTCAGCGACGGATAGGACGATATTTCCCATGTCACGGATAGCGGCTGAATCATCCTTGAGAATGTACCCACTCGCCCCGGCTTCCATCACGGCCTTTATAAGGCCGCGGTCGGCAAATATGCTGACGACCAGGATGTCGAGCTCCGGATAAAGCTGGAGCAATTTGGGGATGAGGGTGAGAATGGGGTAGAGTTCCCGGTCGAGCGGCCCGGTTGGAATGTTGAACTCAAGCAATAAAACGTCGGTGGGATGTTCGGCCAGAGTCGCTTCAAGCTCGCCGCCAAACGCGAGTGTAGCGACCACTTCGATCTCCGGTTTTTGACTTAAACGGTAAAGATAACCGTCTACGATGCTTTGATGATTGTCTAGAATCGTCACACGGATTTTCCTAGGCATATTACTACCTCCCTCTGGACAAATTAAGAATAGCAGAAAGCTTACCTAATTGCAAGGGTATGATCTAAAAAACAGTACAACTGTCTATTCACTGTATTCCATAAGACGTATAAAATGTATAGGCATCAATCATTATCGAAAGTGGGGAGCAAGGGGGAAGGCAATTATTAGGGTCATCAAACCCCTGGGAAAATACCCCGACGATCCGTCGGGGTATTTTCTTATAGTCCTCCAATATGCTTATCTCACCCCCTTTGCCCCAGGCTTTCAGCCGGGCAGGAATAACACCTGCATCTGCGAGGACAAAGGATCCCGGAAAATGAACATGGGCGGGGTGTTCCACCCCGCCCATGTTCATTTTCCGGGAAAACCATCAACGAGGCCTATGCTATAATTTGGCCGCGAAAGGTAAAGAATGCTCCAGAAATTTGTTAAAACCGTTGGCGGTAATCCCCATAAACGTAAAATTGAAGAGTTAAGCGAAGAGATCGAAGAGATCAATGCGCTTGAACCGGAGTTCGAGAAACTGAGCGACGAAGCTTTGCGCGCCAAGACCGACGAGTTCCGGGCAAAACTTCCCAAGCATGAATCCCTCGCACAATCCCAGGAAGACAAGGGATTCGACGAGAGCGAAAATGAAAAAGAAATGCGGGAGGCCGAGCAGGATGCGCTCGATGAGATCCTGCCGGAAGCCTTTGCGGCGGTGCGCGAAGCTTCCAAAAGGGCCATCGGCTTGCGCCACTACGACGTCCAGATGCTGGGCGGACTTGTGCTGCACCGCGGCCAGATCGCCGAGATGAAAACGGGCGAGGGCAAGACACTGGTAGCGACGCTGCCCCTCTATTTAAATGCGATCACCAGACGCGGCACACACCTTGTGACGGTCAACGATTATCTCGCACGTCGCGACGCGCGCTGGATGGCACCTGTCTTCCAGATGCTCGGCCTGTCGGTGGGTGTGCTGCAAATGGCGGCTGCCACCGAGAACGGCAAGAAGGCTTTTGTGGTGGATTTCGAGAAAGAATCACCACATGAGGACCAGCAGCACCTGCGACTGGTGGAGCGCGTGGATGCCTACCGGGCGGATGTGACGTACGGGACCAACTCCGAGTTCGGTTTCGACTATCTGCGCGACAATATGACCATGCGCCTGAGCGATCGAGTCCAACGCGGGCACCATTATGCGATCGTGGATGAAGTCGATAACGTCCTGATCGATGAAGCGCGCACACCGCTTATCATATCCGGACCCGCGCAAGGTGACCTCGAATGGTATGGGAAGATGGCCCAGGTAGTGAAGCAGCTCAAGCTTGAAGATTACGAGGTCAATGAAAAAGACCGCGCTGTGAATTTGACCGAAATCGGCATCGATCACGTCGAAACCATTTTGGGACAAACGCTCATGGACCCGGACCGGCCCGAGGACGTCACACCCGAACAGGCGCGCCTGACGGGTTACCTGGAACAGGCCATGCGCGCCCAGACCCTGTTCCACCGTAATAAGGATTATCTCGTGCAGGGCGGTAAGGTGATCATTGTGGACGAATTCACGGGCCGCCTCATGCCCGGACGCCGCTGGTCTGACGGCCTGCACCAGGCCGTAGAGGCAAAAGAGAACGTACGTGTCGAACCCGAGAACGTGACTTACGCCACCATCACGCTGCAAAATTATTTCCGAATGTACAAGAAACTGGCGGGCATGACCGGCACGGCACTCACCGAAGCGGAAGAGT
>CAZPCR010000260.1:0-4874 GCA_964585035.1 uncultured Anaerolineaceae bacterium | reverse complement strand
CCGAAATTCTTCGGAGGCTGGTTTTTTTTATTGTTATTCTTGCAATTCCTGTTGGGCTTATCGATCACAAAAAAGCATTTTTTCCCTCAGAATAAATTATGGATTGATCATCATCCTTGCACAATAGGTGGCAGTTTAGTGCTCCAATCTGTTTCGCGTTCATAAGCGCGGCCGGCTTGTAAAACGGCCGCTTCGTTCCAGGCTCTTGAAACGATCTGTAACCCGATTGGCAGCCCATTTTTAGTAAATCCGCATGGAATAGAGAGGGCAGGTAAACCTGTGAGATTAAAGGGGGATGTGAACTGTGTAAGACGTCGCGCTTGTTCGATGGCATCATTCCCTTCGATGAATGGAGCAGGGATTGGAGTAGATGGCAGTAACAGGAGATCATATTGTTCGAAAAATCTACCCAACCGGTGTTTTAACTCAGTCTGTGTTCGCCTCGCCATTATATATTCGGTAGATGTCACGTTGAGCCCGGCTTCTAGGCGCTGGCGGACATCCGCGCCGAACCAATCTGGATGTTCGATTAATCTTTGGTGATGATAGGCGGCGCCATCGGCAGGAGTCATCAAGCTGTTTGCTTGGGCGGCAGTTTGCAGGAAAGACATATCTACCTTTTCAACCCTGGCTCCCAGTTTCTCAAATTCGTGAGTAGCCTGGTTGACGGCCTCCAGAACTTCCGGGTCGGCCTCTGCGAGATAATTGCCAATCGCCAATGCAATACACTCGCCTTTTATCCCGTTTTCAATGGTTGCCAAATAATCGTCAACCGGCTGATTAATGGAATAAGGATCATCCGGGTCGTACCCGGCTATGATTTGTAGTATCAAGGCCGCATCTGTCACAGACCTGGTTAGCGGTCCAACATGGTCGAGATTCCATGAAAGTGGAAATACTCCGCGGACGCTTACGCGGCCAAAAGTTGGTTTAAGACCGGTCACACCGCATAAGGAAGCAGGGATACGGATGGACCCGCCGGTATCTGTACCAAGCGCGGCCAGCGCCATACCGGACGCAACTGCTACCGCGCTTCCACCCGAGGATCCACCCGGGATCCGGTTTTGGTCCCAGGGGTTATGACAAGCGCCGAAATGCGGGTTAACTGTAGTCACACCGAGTGCGATCTCGTGCGTATTGGTCTTGCCCATAATGATCGCCCCCGCCTCTGTTAATTTCCTTACAACCACACAGTCTTCTGTCGGTATATAGTCTTCGAAGAACCTCGATCCGGCGGTGGTGCGAATTCCTTGTGTTTCAAATAGGTCTTTTATTGCAATGGGTATGCCGCCTAACGGCTTTGTGGGAGATGCTTTTTGCGCTTCGCCGACTTTGACGTCCAATACTGTGATAAAAGCGTTTAATTTCGGGTTCAGGTTCTCAATCTGATGGAGGCAGGCTTCGGCAAGTGTATGAGGAGAAAGTTTGCCCTCCTGTATTAGATGAAGTGCTTCAGAGATGGAAAGGAAGTTTGGCCCGGTCATGGTATCCATTATAATGTTTAATCATGTTTAATAACCTGTCGAGAGAAACAAAATTTCGAATTTATCTTTTTCTTCTGGCTGGTATCGGCCTGGTATTTATTTTGCTTACCACATCGAAATATGGTGCGGGAGTTTCTTCGGACGCCGCGCGAAATCTTTCGACCGCGGATAGTTTACTCGCTGGAAAAGGCTTCGTAGACATGATTGGGGCGCCGTTCATTTTATGGCCGCCCTTGTACCCTCTCCTATTAGCCGGGTTGAGCCTCATCACGAAATGGAATACTTTCCAGGCTGCCTGGTATCTGAATGTGGTTTTATTTGCAGTCAATATTTGGCTGTCAGGTTGGCTGCTTTACTATATTTTCGAAGAAAAGCAGGTATATGCGGTAGCGGGAGTGTTTGTTATGCTGCTCTCACGTTCAACGCTTCGCATTTATGCCAATGTCGCATCAGAGCCATTATTTGCGACCCTGATGCTGTTATTCTTTTTTGCCGCAGCAAGGTTTTTGAGGGACGGCTCAGGCAGTGCATTGTGGCTGATGTTTCTAATGGCGGGACTGGCCACGCTGCAGCGTTATCTCGGTGTGGTACTGATCGGTGTTGGCGCCTTGGTTGTATTGTTTAAATATAGCTGGCGTGGGATTTGGCGGGCAGTCTTACCAATCCTTGTTTCGGTCCTGCCCGTGGGTATATGGGCCGTATTCCACAACTATCAGGTCAGCGGTACCCTTTTCGGCCCCCGTGATCTGGGCGCCATGCTGCCGCTAGAGAATATCAGTTTATCATTGACCAAAATATTTTGGTGGTTTATTCCGAGGATTTCCTTTCTTGATCCATTGTTATTAAATCCTTGGATAATCGTAATTACCTTTTCATTCCTTCTTATCCTTATTAATAAGAAAATAGATTGGCTCAAATGGATGAGTGCACTCAAAAACGAATATGTGTGGCCTGCCCTTATATTTTCCGTAATTTATTATTTTTTACTGGCTTTTACAGTGGTCACAGCAGACCACCTCGATTTGACATCTGATCGTTATTACGTGGTGATCCTGCCTGTTGTTTTGGCCTTGTTTTTTATTACTTTTGATAAGTTGATTTTAGATCATATCAACTTAAGGAATCGGACTATTTCTTACGGATTGGTCTTTGTAGCCATTTTGTGGTTCGTATATCCGATCTATAGTTTGCAGGTTTATATTCGCCAGTCCTTGGTGCAAGGTGAGTCAACAAATTACAACATAGCGAATTCGGCTCAATTCCGAGAGATGAGTGTAGTAAAAGCTGCCCAACTGATTTTGGATAAGGACCCTTCGGCATTGGTATATACTAACTACATCAATATCGTGTGGTTTATATTCAGGCATCCTGTCCAAACGCTGCCCTATGAGGATGCCTCTCTTTCAAGGGATCAACGGCTCGCTGCCCTAAAAATAAATTACCCGGACTGGCCCAAGCTCGATGGATATATCATCTGGTTCACGCCCAACCAATACCATCACATCGTTGCACCGGATGAACTTTCAACGATTGCGAATCTAAAATTACTATATAAGGATAAGACCGGGGAAATCTATTATGTGCAGGCAATAAAATGAACACAGGCGATGGTTAAACCATCGCCTGTGTTACTACGATTTACTGAATAACTTTTAGAACAATCCGACCACTTTTCCAGTTTTCAAATCAAGATCTACATCATAAAATACAGGGCGAGTAGGCAGACCAGGCATAGTGCTCATCTTTCCTAACAGGGGATAGAGGAACCCTGCACCCGCACTTGCGCGTATTTCCCGTACTAGTATGCGAAATCCTGTTGGCGCACCCTTAATATTGACGTCTGTTGTAAACGATAAATGTGTTTTTGCCATGCAGATTGGTAATTTATTGAATCCTAGGCGGTTGTAACGGGCGATCTGCTCTTCGGCCTCGGGGCTGTAATCAACGCCGTCTGCACGATAGATCTCTTTTGCAATGGTCTCTATCTTTTCCTTGATGGAAAGTTCTAGAGGATAGAGGAACTTAAAGCTGCTTTTCTTTTCAGCGGCATTCACAACCGCTTTTGCCAATTTGATGGCTCCTGCGCCGCCATCGGCCCAATGAGTGGATACAACTGCATCCAGCGCGCCGAATTCCAGGGCGGACTTGCGGATCAGTTCCACTTCTGCAGGTGTATCGGTTGCGAAGGAATTGACGGCTACAACTACGTTTATGCCGTACTTTAGGGCGTTTTGGATATGACGTTGAAGATTTGGCAAGCCCTTGCGAAGCAGGTCGAGATTTTCCTCGGTATATTCGGCTGCCAATGGTTTACCGGCCACAACCTTTGGCCCGCCTCCGTGCATCTTAAGGGCACGCACAGTTGCGACCATAACGACTACTTGCGGGATGAGTCCGCTGTAGCGGCATTTGATATCGAAGAATTTTTCCATCCCGATATCTGCACCGAAGCCTGATTCAGTGATGACATAATCGGCGAGCTTTAGGGCGATCTTATCGGCCAGGATCGAGCTGTTGCCGTGTGCGATGTTGGCAAATGGGCCGGCGTGAACGAAGGCTGCAGTCCCTTCGAGTGTTTGCATGAGGTTCGGTTTGATTGCATCTTTCATAAGTACGGTCAACGCTCCAGCTACTCCCAGGTCTTCCGCTGTGACAGCCTCGCCGTGTTTATTCGTCGCTACTACCATTGCGCCAAGCCGTGTCCGCATATCTTCCATGCTGGTGGTGAGCGCCAAAATAGCCATGATCTCACTGGCAACCGTGATATCGTAACCTGAGCGATGTTCGAAACCTTTTTCGTCCGGACCGAGGCCAACTTCAATCTCTCGCAACATTCTGTCATTGACGTCGATTACGCGCCTCCAGGTGACGGTCGCTGGGTCGATATCCAGGCGGGCGAAACGGCCGCGTTCTTCCGTTGTAAGTTCATTGGGGTCTGTCTTGTCGATTCCGAGCTTCTGCAAGCGCCGGAGCATGCTGGGTGTGAACCGGCGTTGCCCTTTTTTATCGGGAGGGCAAAGCGCATCGAATAATTTTGTGTCATCCTGCTGGGTTTCATGCAGCATACGTGCATCCATGGCGGCGGCACATAAATTGTGTGCTGCTGTGATCGCGTGGATATCGCCGGTCAAATGGAGGTTGAAATCCTCCATGGGGATCACTTGCGAATATCCACCACCTGCCGCACCACCCTTGATACCAAAGGTCGGTCCCTGCGAGGGCTGTCGGATAGCCGTGATTACTTTCTTTCCCAAATGCACGCCAAGTGCCTGCGAGAGACCCACCGTGGTTGTTGTCTTTCCTTCTCCAAGAGGGGTTGGTGTGATGGCTGTGACGTCAATATACATACCATTCTTGCGGTTCTTCAAGCGTTCAAGAATTTCAAGCTTG
>CAZPCR010000259.1:0-4904 GCA_964585035.1 uncultured Anaerolineaceae bacterium | reverse complement strand
AGTCAGGTGATATTGTCGTCTGCGACCGGGCTGTTCGTGATGAAGGCACCTCGCACCATTATTTAACACCTGGGAAATTCGTTCACGCCACTCCCAGCATGGTCGATAAATTGAAGAATGCCATTGAGACTCGCGGACGAACATGCACGGTGGGGACCACCTGGACTACTGATGCACCCTATCGTGAAACACGCGAAGAAGTAATACAATACCAATCTGAGGGTGTATTGACCGTTGAGATGGAAATCGCATCCTTATTCGCAGTTGCTCAGGTTAGAAATGTCCAAATTGTCTCAGCCATCGCAGTAGGAGACTCCCTTGCAGAACTCCACTGGCAATTGCCCACCGACTTCCAGCCTATCGAACGCTCATTGGAATTTCTTTATTCCACAGCAGTAGATATCCTGAGTGAGTCATAAGAAATCGAAACATCCTTTTCTTTTATTTTCTCTTCATAAAAAATCATGGATCCGGCCGAACTCTATCAGTACGTGCGCGAGAAGGAGGGCCGTCTATACCCGGATGAAACCGTGATGTACTTGCCAGACCTGCCTTCCGACCATCCACATAAAGTTGAATGGCTAGCGCGCGCCGACTCCACGAACAGACTTGTCCATTACTTAATAAGATTGCGTTCACCATTACTTATACTTGAATTGGGTTGCGGAAATGGATGGTTGTCTCACAATATAAGCACCATACCGGGCATACGCATTTGGGGATTGGACCGTGGTAACCCAGAGCTTACACAGGCAGCGCGTCTTTTTAGCGCTCCTAACACCGGGTTCATAAGTGCAAATATATTTAAATCCCCGTTTGCCAGTAATAGTTTCGACATGATCATCCTCGCCAGTGTGATTCAATACTTCAAAGATCTACCTGCGTTAATCGTTAACTTGCAATCTCTATTAACGAAACGCGGGGAAATCCACTTGATCGACAGCCCTATTTACGATAATAAGGAGGTTATTTCGGCCCGCGACCGTACCGTTACTTACTATACTGAATTGGGCTTACCAGAAATGGGCAATCATTATTTTCATCATACTGCCGACGAGTTGAAAAAATTTCATCCACACTGGTTATACCAGCCTAGTGGATGGCGATATCGCCTGGGAGGATTATTAGGAAGAACTGTGTCTCCTTTTCCCTGGCTTTACATTCGTTAAATCATGACCATGTTTTCACGTTTAACGCTGAATTCGTTTTGGCTCCTGCTCGCCCGGATCGGCACACAGGCTGGACTGGCTCTTTTTACCATCATCCTGGCACGCCAGTTTGGGAGTTCAGTTTTCGGTGAATACACATTTATTGCATCCCTTATTGTCATCGGTAATGTTGTAACGACATTTGGAACAGATATGCTGCTTATTCGTGAAATTGCGGCTGCGGACAGACTTTCCGACCTTTTTTCCGCGCTGCTGATCCAAATATTACTTTCAGCGATATTCATTGCGGGAATTCTGATCCTTTCATCCCACTTACCGAACCTGAATCAAGAATCCGTTATTGCTTTGCGGATATACAGTTTTTCATTGATTCCCCTGGCTTTCTTTACAGTTTTTACCACGATCTTACGCGGCAAACAACACATGGTTGCGTATTCTCTTCTTAACCTGGCATTGATAATCCTTCAGCTCGCAGCCATATTTTGGTTGAGGCTGCACGGCGGGGGAATTGTTATTCTAGCGATATTGTTATTAGCTGTCCAAGTAATCGGTACACTGGTTGCAGGTGCTCTCTGCCAATTCCAAGTCAATTATTCCTCACAGCCATGGCGTGCCCTGCTAGGACAGTTGTGGTACTTAGTAAAAGCTTGTGCGCCAATCGCCTTGCTCGGCCTGCTTGGCATCCTATACCAGCGGATGAGCTCGATCCTGATATTGTCGTTAAGCGGTACAGCTTCAACGGGATATTACTCAGCAGCCGCTCGGGTTGTGGAAGCTGCCAAAATTGGTCATGTCGCAGTGTTCACTGCGCTGTATCCATTAATGGCACAGGTCCACGCTACCAATAAACCAAATTGGATCGAAGCTTTTCGATTTCCGGTATTGCTTTTGTCAGGCGGAGCAATCATAGCTTCGTTTCTTTTATCCTGGCAGGCCAAACCGTTCATCTCAATTTTATTCGGTCCCGGATACATCTCCTCCATCCCTGCCTTGCAAGTTCTCGCCTGGATGCTTATTCCTTATACAATCAATTCGTTTCTAAGCCTGGCATATCTGGCGGAAGGAGAGGTAACCATCATTATGATTGCACTGATGGCAACGATCATCACTTTAGCGGCATTGACCGTCTGGTGGGATCCGCTTATGAACATTAAGGGCGCTGCCTGGGCTGCTCTTTTTTCAGAGACATTGCAATCCATAATTTTGTCGAGTTGGTATTTTAAACAACACCGCAAATTAATTATAAGAAGACCGGTTGAGAGGCATTGTATATCCTGATACCTCCTTATAATTGAACTAAATTTTCACATAAATTAACCAGTTTTTCGGCTATCTTCTCCCGGCTGAAATTTTCTTCTAAATATATTCTTCCATTCAAACCCATCGCGCGGCTCTTCTCTGGTTCGCTCGCCAATCTGCAAATTGCATTTGCCAGGGCGTTGGCATTCCCGGGTTCTACGAACAATCCACATTTTGCAGTTTCCACGACCTGGCGAATAACGCCATCGATGACCAGCACAACGGGTCTGCCGGCGGCCATATAATCGAAGACCTTATTTGGGTAGGTAGTTTTATATTCATCCAATCGTTTCAAGATGGCGATGCATGCGTCTGTACCGGCAAGGACAGTTGGCATCTCATGCTTGGGTATAGATGGCAGAAAAGTTAGGTTTGTAAGTCCCATTTCCGACGCGCGACGCTGCAATGCCACCTTTTCTTTACCATCACCCAGTAAAACAATCTGAATCGGTCGAGAAATTCCACGAACTTCTTTAGCAGGTAAGGCTGTACTTTGTATTATTATTGCTGCGTCCAATACAACGTCCAAATCATTGGACATACCATGAGCACCTGCATACAATGCGACAAACTTGTCATCCAGGCCATGGGCTTGGCGGAAGTCAGCACCATCGTTGGCAGGATTGAACATCTCGGGGTCTGCCCCATTCGGTATAAGCTCCACCTGCCCGCCACCACGAGACTTGACATGGTCAATGAAGCCAGGGCTATTCACGATGATCTGGTCGGCATGTTCGTATAAGAACCGTTCGAGCCAGATAGAAAGACCAATTACAACTGGGTTTTTTAAAACACCGACAGCGATCGCGAATTCAGGCCAAAGATCCCTTACTTCGAAGAGAAACTTTGCACCTTTCAGTCGGGCTAACATCCAGGCAGTTACGCCTTGAAAGATAGGTGGTGATGTACCCCAGACAAGGTCAACGTTTTTTACCCCCAAGCCGATCCAAAAAGAAGAAAGCATAAACGAGAAAAAGGCAATTATTCGATGGTAGAACGACTTGTGATGCGCAGAGTAGACCCTGGCGCGGAGGACCGTTACGCCATTTTCATTATTCTTTGACTGCTCTCCACCATTAACTTTCCGGCCGGTAATGTAACTCACAGGACTCGCGATCACCGTAACCCGGTGTCCATGGGCAGTCAGCAGGCGCGCAAATTCGTAATGGCGTGTCCCGCCGGGTTCATCGAAAGAAGCAAAAGCCTGGTGGATAATGAGGATGTGCATAATAAATATCTTTAGGTCCTCTCAAGGGACCTTAAGAAGGGTGGTTATTTATACAGGGAAAATAAATTCGCTCACCAAAGAAAAACTTTTCAAAGAAGTTACTTTGAGTGTCAGGGATAACGCAGGTATTTTTTGACCGTAGGTCGGAGAGAACCAACCTTCGAAGGGAAGCGGATCACATTTTCCATGGACCAGACTACCCCCCCTGACGATTTCGAACTTCGAGGCGCTGCTTGAGAGATGAAAATCGGGTGTAATCCGTAATATCACCCATCCGTGCGGCGACTTTACCCTAACCCCATATCCCAATTTGCGATCTTCCAATTCCCACTCCCCATCTAATAGGAGCCAGTGTAATCGAAAGACATGTTCGCCGGGTCCGGTGTAAATCAAATTATCTTTAACCTCCCAGTGCTCATCGGTAAACGCCGTCACCTCACGCTCATGGAGTATGCCCAACCTACGATAACCTTTATGATGCGATTGGATGCGTCCAATTATCTTTTCATCTGCTTCCAAAACGTTCTTTGAAAACGCCGGGAACCAGTCAAGGGTAAGGAAGCGGCCACCGCGCGTCATTTGATCACGCCCATCCACGGTCACCGTGTTATGTACGCGCGTCGATACGAGCGGATTCTCCCAAGGTGGGGCGGCGTTATAAAGATATGTTCCGGCGTCTTGTGTGATATTGAGTCCGCGCCACCACAGATCGAAATGCAATTGATCCATATGCGATAAACGGGACTTAAAACTTGAAGCACGAAGATATCCCCAAGAATTTTTGGCCCGCAGGTGATCCGTCATATAGGCGTCCGAGTCGGCGGTGCGCTGGGTCGGTGATAAGCCCAGCCATAATGACAACTCATCCCAATCCCCGGAAGGCAACCCTGTCCGCAGGAAAGCACGCGCGGCAGCCTGCACCGTGGGCCGGAAGTCATTAAACAGTGATACGCTCAAAGGCAATATTAACGACCCGTCATTCGCCCCCAGGTTCGGTATATGCCCGGTTGTGGGGTCGATCATTGAAAAGAGCCAGTGGGAAGCCCGGATTACCGCTTCATATGTTGCGGCTGGCCATCTTTCACCTCGGCCGCGCAGAATTGCATCCACCCATAATACCGCTTGAAGCATAAGACGATGATAATTAGTACTCTGCTGAATATACTCACCGTATGAACTGATCTGGCTTTGAAGCCCTCGATTAAGCC
>CAZPCR010000258.1:0-4915 GCA_964585035.1 uncultured Anaerolineaceae bacterium | reverse complement strand
CCGATCGCAAAGACAAACCTGACTGCTGCACCTGCACCGATTGAAACCAATCCTTCTGACGCAAATCCCGCCCCAACGCAGACTCCCCCAGCTCAGGTTCCGGAATCTTCCGGAAATCTGGGTTCTCTTGGCACTACAGTCCAGGAACAGGACGATGCAATGGCCTGGCTTGAAAGCCTGGCTTCGAAACATGGAGCCAAGCCCGAAGAATTAGTGACCGATCCGAATGCACGAACAGATGTTGCACCTCAATGGGTGGATAAAGCCAAGGAGATCGGTGAACCCGCTGCTGTGTCTGAGATGCCAGTCCCTCCGTCCTCAGATGATTTGACGGGCAGCTGGCTTCGAAACCTGGAAACCTCTGATGCTGATGACTTTTCACCCAAACAAGGCGCGCAGGAAACCTCTGACTGGAAGAGCAGCCTCAAGGGTCAGGATGACTTCGCGGCTTTTGCTGCCGAGGACTCAAATGATAAACCGCCGATCATGGGCGATCTTGAAACGCCCGATTGGTTAAATGACCTGGGTCCAAAGCCTGTCAAGCAGTCATCGATAGAAGACGTACCCGATTGGTTGCACGAACCTTCAACAGAACCTGCTCAATCAAAAGCCGCCGCTCCACAGGATTCTTCGTTTGAATCAGGAAGTTCGGTTGACTTACCTGATTGGCTGGCCAGTCTTGATAAAGAAGAGGCAGCCGTCCCATTGTCGGCAGTCTCATCAGACGATGTGCCTCTCTGGTTAAAATCTGAAATTGAACCTGAGCCAGATGTTATCGAGAAAGCGCGTCCTGCCGATTGGCAACCTGTTGAGACCAAGCAACCTGTTGAGACTAAGCAACCTGTTGAGACCAAGCAACCCATCGAGACCAAGCAACCCATCGAGGAGCCTGAGGTTCAAGAACCAGTGGCTGAGGTAGAAGCCCCTGTCCTGCCTGAAAAACCAGTTCAGAATATCGAACAGCGGAAAATTGAGCACCCGCGACCTGCTGCTCCTGTTAAGGTTGTATCACCCAAGCCGACCAGCACTCCATCAAAAAGTGTACCGTCGTCTCTTGCGCCTACGACCCTTGGGACTGCCCAGACCGAATTGGGACGCGGCAACATTGCTGCTTCGCTCGATATTTACAGCAAACTTATCCGCAAAGGGAAATCACTTGAAGAGATCATCCGCGATTTGCGGGATGCCCTCTATCGTTATCCGGTGGAGGTGGCCATCTGGCAGGCGTTGGGCGACGCGTATATGCGGGCCAACCTTTTGCAGGAAGCATTGGACGCATATACCAAAGCGGAAGAATTGCTTCGATAGTAAGGTGGGGCGACCAACCAGTCGCCCCATTATTTTGTATCCCTGGAGGAAATCGTGGAAAGAACGCTTGTGCTTGTTAAACCGGACGGCGTACAGCGCGGATTGGTCGGAGAAGTCATCTCACGCCTCGAGCGCCGCGGACTCCGGCTGGTCGCCGCTAAATTCATGCAGGTCAGCAAGGAACTGGCCGAGACACATTATGCCATCCACAAGGGTAAGCCGTTCTATAACGGCTTGATCTCGTATATTACGTCCGCCCCGGTGATGGCGATGGTTTGGGAAGGCCCTAATGCGGTCGCGGCGGTGCGACAGACCATGGGCGCTACACGTCCAACAGAAGCCGCGCCGGGCACTCTTCGGCACGACTTCGCCTTGGAAGTTGGCCGTAATCTGACACACGCTTCTGACGAGCCGGCGAATGGAGAAAAAGAAGTTGCGTTGTGGTTCAAGAAGGAAGAGTTGGTCGATTGGACGCGCGAAGTAGATAAATGGATTTTTGAAAAATAACCGTAGATCGCAATAAAGTGGAAAAGACATCCCGCAGAAACTTTTCTGTGGGATGTTGATTTAATAATTGACTTCAAAAGCGAAGAGAATAAATATTACCGGATTATAGAGAACAGAAGACCAATTAATGCCCCGCCCGCTATCAGCCAGGTGGGATTGATTTTGAATCGCAGCAGCACTCCCAGGGAAATCAGGGCGATCAAGATCGTCGTTAGGTCGATCAAGGATGCGGTACCCAATTGAAAAGTTACGGCTGTCATCAAGCTCAATGATGCAATGTTTATCCCGTCCAGAAAGCTGCCCACCCATACGGAGTTACGCATCTTTGGAATGAAAGGATTCGATATGGCGACAAATATAAAGGAGGGCAGGAAGATACCAAAAGTCGCCAAAAGCGCGCCCGGCACACCGCCGAGAATATAGCCGATAAAGGTGGCGGAGGTAAAGAGCGGGCCGGGGGTGACCTGGCCGACAGCGATGGCGTCGATCAACTGCCTGTCGGTGAGCCATCCAAGACCGGTGACGAAATCTGCACGTAAAAAGGCGATCAAGACGTAGCCGCTGCCGTAAAGGATCGCGCCGATCTTCAAGAAAGTAAGGAATAATAACGGCAGATTATAGGGGACGGCAGCAAGCGTGGAAACCGGCAGGGAATTAAATTCGAAGAGGGGAGGAATGAGGAGGCTCTTAAGGTTTTTCCCTTTCATGGTCTGAAGATTCGCGAGTACCATGATTATTAATCCACCCCCAAAGAGCAGGACGAGTTCGTTGACGTTAAAAAAGAAATACAAGATCAGTATCAGGAGACCGGAAACGGCAACGAGTAAATTCTTCGCCGCTTTCCTGCCCAGGTTCCAGATGGCCTGAGCGATGATGGCAATGACCACCGGTTTTATGCCATACAACAGCCATTGAGCCTGCGGCGTCGAACCGAACCTGACATAGGTCCAGGCCAGGGCCAGAACGATCAGCATGGCCGGGGCAATAAAGCAAACCCCGGCTGTGATCAACCCAAGCCAACCGGCTTGCAAGAAGCCGATATGGATGGCCATTTCGGTCGAGTTGGGACCGGGTATTATATTCGTCGCGCCGAGCAGATCGAGGAATTCCTGGTCGTCAAGCCATTTGCGCCGCTCGACGATCTCCAGATGCATCATAGCGGTGTGAGCAGCGGGGCCGCCAAAGGAAGTCGCTCCA
Organism: uncultured Anaerolineaceae bacterium; assembly: GCA_964585035.1. Classification (GTDB taxonomy): domain Bacteria; phylum Chloroflexota; class Anaerolineae; order Anaerolineales; family Villigracilaceae; genus Fen-1038. The sequence continues at coordinate 1,903 of CAZPCR010000258.1, read as the reverse complement.
AGCTTCAGAAATAAAAGAGCAACCTCACGCAGCCGCTGTGATGATGATGGATCCATGTCGGGATATTAGATCGTGTTCTTCAGGTTGAGCCGGGTTGTTACTGCACCCTCAACAACACTTTTCCGTCCTGCCAAAGCTCTTCGAGGTCATAATAATCGCGCTGGTCCGGCGAGAAGAGATGCACAACAACGTCCCCATAGTCAACAACGACCCAGCCTTCATGCGCCTCCCCTTGTTTCCTACCCTTCTTGCGATGTGTCTCGTGTACGGCATCAATGGATGCGTCTGCAAGGGCGCTGAGCATGCGGTCGCTGGTGCCGGTGCACAGCACGAAATAGTCGGTAAAGGATGCAACGTCTTTGATGTCGAGCAGGAGGATGTCTTCGCCTTTTTTGTCTTCGAGTGAGTTAACGATGGTATGAGCTATATCGAGTGCGTTCAGAAATCACCTCATAATGGAATGAGCCATGCGGCCCTTTGGAAAACAATCTAAAATGAATAAACGATGCCGATGCGATATGTTCCATGGTTGGAACGCTATGTTTTTAGAAGCGGCGCCGAGAACAGTTTTGTGTACAGGGAACCGGTGGGCTGCAAGTCGCTCTTGAACAAGTGTACTCCATTCACGCAGACCGTACCCAGGTTGCCGACCTTCGTGCATTCCAGGGCGTCGCGGATCTTTTGCTGGTCGGCGGGGGAGACGTTTTGGCGGACGCGGCCGATCGTCAGGTGAGGGGAAAACTCGCGGTCTTCCGGTGCGTATCCCAATCGGGCGGCTGCCGCCTCGAGGGCGTGCTGCAGATAGGTGAGAGCCACCGGAGCATTGAGGCCCACCCACAGAACGCGTGGCCGGCGTGGGTTCGGATAAGAGCCGAGTCCCTCGATCTGTATTTCGAAGGCCCGCACCTGTGCGGCTTCCACCGTCATCATTTGCTTGATCAAGTCCAGGCTTGACGAAGAAATATCGCCCAGGAATATAAGAGTTAGATGAACGTTATGAACGGGGACCCACCGTATTAAATCGTCTCCCAGGTTTTTACGCAGACCGGTCGTTGCAGCCTGGATCGCATCCTGGAAAGAGGTGGGAACTTCGGAAGCAAGAAAGGCTCGTAAATGACCCATCCCGCCTATTTGCCTTGAAGGAGACCGTCAACCGCGTTTTTCAAATCCATATAGCTGACCGGTTTCGTGAGGTAGATGGAGGCGCCCGCATCCAGGCCGTTCTTAATATCCGTGGGGGTGGCCCGTGCAGAAATAACCACCACCGGGATCAAGGCCAGGTCGGGATTACTGCGCATGGAACGTAATATATCAAGACCGGAAATTTCAGGCATCATAATGTCGAGGAGGATGAGATCGGGTTTCTCCTGCACGATCAGGCCCATGGCAGGTGTGCTGGAATAGGTCTTGATGACCCGGAATCCATTGAGGCGCATCATCTCGGCGAAGAGTTCAGCCGCATCGGGCTCATCTTCGATGATCATCACGATCTTTTGAGCAGGTGACATTAAGGTGACCCTCTTGATAAAAATATACAATATAAGTAAAGTTTCAACCAGATGTAAGTTATTATACCTTCTGGAGGTCTATTCTGTGGAATAAAAAAATGGAGGAAGCATGAGTGAACTCGAAGCCTTTCGCAATGAAAAAGACGACTTCTTTCGGGATGATCCCCAGAGCCCATTGACGCGGGAGCAGAAAAGTAACTTCAAGGGATTGAATTATTTTCCGGAAGACCCAAAGCTGCGGCTCGAGGTCAAGGCCGAGGAACTGCCCAAGAAGGAACGGATCGAAATGCAGACGTCCACCGGCGACGTGCAGGTTTACTTTCGTCACAGCCAGATCAAGTTCATGGCTGACGGGCAGGAGGCCGAACTGACCATCTATGAGGGGCCAAACGGAT
>CAZPCR010000257.1:0-4921 GCA_964585035.1 uncultured Anaerolineaceae bacterium | reverse complement strand
CTGCCAACTTCATTTATTACCCTGAGCGGACAGGCCAGATACCGGTGACTTATCCACTTTACGCACTGCCCCAAATAAGCTCCACCACGGAGGACGTGCTGCAGGGGAAAAATAGAAGCGACGGATATCGGACGCACATAGCCACCATTAATTTCGGCCAACTGCTTATCATCAGCCAGCCATCCTCCAACGACTGCGTCCATGCGATCGACCCGCGCTGGCCGCTGTATTCCGACAGCGACCCGGACCAGGTCATGTTGATCGGTGGATATTCGAATATTAACAGCATCCTGTCCGGCGCGAAATCACCCACACCGACGCAATCCATGTTTGGCCCCGAGCCGGCTCATAAGTGGTGCTATTATTTTGAAAAGGCGGAATTAGCACTGCAAACGGGCGATTGGCAAAAAGCGGCAGACCTGGGGAGCGAGGCGGCCAAGGCGGGGTTGCATCCGAATGATGCAATCGAATGGATACCTTTTTTACAGGCTTATGCCCAAGTGGGAGACGCGCCATCTTTCAGCGCAACCGCGCACAGGACAAACGGCGACCCGCACGCAAAATTGGAAGCCTGTTCAATCCTGACCCAAATGCAAAAAGCGGGTTTTACTCCGAGCGCATCGATCGAGACTCAGATGAACAACCTGTTATGCACGGGTGGATAGGATTTAATTGTCAACTCTCGATCGATTGCCTCAGGTTGATCACAAGCAGCAGGATCGCCAACACACAAAATATCAGACCGGCCGCCCATAAACCGATCAGGCCGGTGAGCAAGGCCAACAGCACCGCGATGCCCTGGGCCTGGAGGGCGCGATGCCGGTTTGTGTAACGATTAGTATTTAACCTGTTGTTCTCCCACAGGCCAAGCCCCAGAACCATCCCCAGCAAGCTTGTCGCCAGGATTAATCCGAATATCTCGCTGCCCGTAAGGCCTGTGAAGTTGATGACCATAATCCCGCATGTGTCCTCACGCGTCTGATATCCTGCTACAGGCAACACCTGCATATCAACGAAGATGAAAAAGCCAAGGTCGATATCCTTGGCATCCACCGTCCATTGGATCGTTTTTGTCGTATGTATGGGTATTGCGAGTTGGCCTTCCAATTTGCGCGAAGAATCCGGTCCGCTGATCGCCACCTCGTAGTACGGATCAAATTCCTGGCCGGTCGAATTCTTAAAGTCCGCAGTCACAACACTTTTTTCGGAGCGCGTCATCAGGATGGGACAGACCAGGCCGTTGAAGGCAGGATAACCGGCTCCGCTGTTGAAATACGAAAACCCCTCATAATCACTCCAGACAGCGACCAACGCCAGCCCGAGGCCAAGGAACACCCCTACTAAAAAGATAGCACCACCCCATGCATGTATCGGTTTTGTTGTCATATTTTTTACTTTTATATCCCTTCGGAGCAAGCCCAGCCAGGATTGAATTATAGCCCCTGAAAAGATTCACCCGAGTTTGTAGAAATCCGGCGGGCATACGTTTCGAGACGATTAAGGTATATATCTATCCTTCTAATTAAGGTAAAATCGGACACTGTCAGTCGGGAATGACGAGCAGCTGACAATTCGTATCCGACAAATGACATATCATATCTTTTAAAAAGGAGTAGAGAATGTCAAAAAAGACTATGGGTATAGGGCTCATTGTAATTGGTGTGATCTTGTTGATCGTTTCATTGGCTGCCGATTCCCTGGGTATCGGCGGTGTACCGGGAATCGGGATAAAACAATTAGCGGGGGCGGGTGTCGGCCTTGTCATCGCGATCGTCGGAGGCTGGCTGATGATGGGTGATAAGAGTAAAAAGAAGTAAAGATTTTTGCTTATCTGTTTTGGTCTTCATCATCATTTAAAAGGACAGCGAACGAACTAAAGCCCTTCCTGCAAATTTGCAGGAAGGGCTTTGTCTTCACAATGTAACTGCTCAATCACATGAAATAAAATGTAATGAATACATGAGGGTTCACACAAGATTTTTTGCAGGCTTGAACCCTGTCACTACCCGCACAGGTAGGAATATCTGAAAGAATAATCCCGATAGTTTCACCTCATGCCACCCTAACTCACGCAAAGTCTGAGTGTACTCGTCAGTATGCTCAAAATCAAGTAAAGCTATCCGGCCGTTAGGTTTTAATACGCGCGCGATTTCACACACGGCTTGAGCGCGGCCTTCTTTATCGGGCACATTGTGGATTGCCAAACTTGAAACCACAACATCTATCGACTGGTCATCAAAGGGCAACTCCCGCATATCGCCCGTTTTAATTTCGACGCGATCAACCACGCCTTCTGCCCGAGCATTCTCTAGCGTAGTTTCAGGATGGTTTCCAGATTGATCTACACTTTGCCAGAGGTCTATTCCAATGGCTTTGCCCGTCGTGAGGCGTCTGGCCGCAGCAGTTAGCAATAAGCCGCGTCCACAACCCACATCTAATATTGTTTCTGTTCCACGTAATTCAAGTGAGTCGATCAGATGCTCTCGGAATTTTATCTTACCAACTTTACTGCTCCACACCATCAAAGCCGCAGTTACCAGTAAGCATGCTCCGGTCAGTAAACCACAAATCAGTAATGTTTTAGCTATAAACGATTGAGTTGAACCTATAATAAAACTTAGAATGATGCCGGTGATGATGGATGCTATACCCGCAATTGTCAAATTGCGAATAACTGGCGGCGCGTCTAAACCATAATCGCCAATCATTTTAGCGGGTCTATTCATATCATCTCCTTATAGCAATGCCCTTTTATGAATTCGATAAGTGAGCTACCTAAATGTGAGCAGTTACCACCCCATTAAATAATACTGCTTCTTGCATAAATCTCTAAACTTTTTTTGATCATTTATAGGGTAAAAAACAAAAAATTAGTTTAGATAATTGTGCAGTACTCTGTAAACGAAATGTTACACAATAACCGGCAAGGTCTGATGCAAGGCGGCAGCCTGCATGGACCATGGACCGGTCCAGGTGATACTCACAGGTATGGTTTTGCCTTTCAAGTCTTCGTCTGATTCGAGGAAGACGAGTTTGTTGGTGGGAGTGCGTCCTTTCCAGCGGCCTTTAACCTTTTCTTCAAAGAGGACTTCCACCGTCCGGCTGAGATATTTTTTATTGATCTCTTCGATGATGCCTTCCTGCTGCTCTTCCAGCATGCGGAAGCGGCGCATCTTCTCTTCTTCCGTAACATTATCGTCCATGCGGCGGGTGGCGACCGTCCCTTCACGCGAGGAATAACGCGCCAGGTGAGCTACATCGAGCTTGAGGTCACCCAGGACTTTGTAAGTCTGCATGAACTGGTTTTCGGTCTCACCGGGGAAGCCCACTATGATATCGGTTGCGATGGAGCAATCCGGTATCTTCGTGCGGATCTTGTCCACCAGGTTGCGATAGTCCTGCTGGGTATAGCCGCGCTTCATATTGGCCAGCACTTCGTCATCGCCGGCCTGGATCGGTACTTCGATGTGCGGCATGACTTTTGGTAGCCCGGCAACCGCATCCATCAATTCCTCAGTGAAATAACTCGGATGCGAGGTGAGGAACCGGATGCGCTCGATGCCTTCCACGTCATTGACAATGCGCAGCAGGTCAGCCAGGTTGGGGCCATCGGGAATATCTTTCCCATAACGGTCAACGATCTGGCCGAGCAGTGTGATCTCTTTGACGCCCTGAGAAGCCAGTGAACGAATTTCCGAGACGATGTCGCCGACCGGACGGCTGCGTTCCACGCCGCGCCGGAAGGGAATGATGCAAAACGTGCAGGCGTGCGAACAACCATAAACGATGGGCACATGGGCGCTGATAAGCCGGCCGCGTTCATGCTGCGGGAGGATCAGCTCTCCGTCCATGACTGCAAAACGGCGTGTGGTCTCGTCCGATTCTATGGCACGGATCTCGCCCTGGCTCAGGAAAGAAACGAGCGGACCTGGATCGGAGGGCGGCGAAAAGACGTCCACGAATGGAAGCCGTTTGCGCAGATTCTCTGCACCGCGCACGCCCACCAGGCAGCCCATCAAGTTGATCACCAGGTTCGGATTTTTATCCTTCAGCGGGCGGAGGGAGGTCAAACGCCCGATGGCTTTGTCTTCGGCAGACTGGCGCACGACACACGTGTTTAAAACAATAACGTCGGCCTCTTCAGCATTATTGGTAAAAGCATAACCCAGGTGTTCAAGCGACGAGCCGACCCGCTGCGAGTCGGCCACGTTCATTTGACAACCTTCTGTCCAGATGTGGTATTTCATAGAACCTGAATTATACCAAGTATGGTCAGGATTCGATGTTTTGGAATAATTATTCGGGTATTTATGAAGGACGATGACTGGATATCAGGTATCGGATTAAGCATCGGATCCCGAAAATGAATTCCTGTATCCTTTATGGTAAAATCTTTCAGCCTGGAGGGATGGCCGAGCGGCTGAAGGCGCATGTCTTGAAAACATGTTTGGGTCACACCAACGTGGGTTCGAATCCCACTCCCTCCGCCATCGGTTGAAGGTTCCAGGTTGGAAAGTTCCAACTCTGGGCTTTTCAATCGTACTATGGGGAGGTGCCAGAGTGGTCGATTGGGGCCGCCTGCTAAGCGGTTACTGGGGCGAAATCTTCAGTCGCAGGTTCGAATCCTGTCCTCCCCGCCACCTGCATAAGTACAAAAACGCGTTCCGTAAGGGGCGTGTTTTTGTTTCAGCGCAGGCCCCTATTGAGGGGATGGTATTCGAATCTTGTCCTCCCCGCCACCTGCATAAGCGCAAAAGCGCGTTCCGTAAGAGGCGCGTTTTTGTTTCAGCGCAGGTCCCCATTGAGAGGATGGCATTCTAATCCTGCGCTATGCGTCGCCGTCACATGCCTACGTATCGTAGGTTATCCGGCAATAAGAATGATATATTTAATAGTAAATAATCTTTGACCACCCGTATGG
>CAZPCR010000256.1:0-4949 GCA_964585035.1 uncultured Anaerolineaceae bacterium | reverse complement strand
GGCGGCGGCGCGAACCTCGCGGAAGCACGCCAGCCGCTTTTGATCGAGAATCATGGAAATAAAATAGCCTTTATCGGCTGCAACGCGGGTGAACCGCCTCAGCCGCTTGCGACGGATAATTCGCCCGGAGCGAATCCGTGCGATTATATCCAGCTCGCAGCGCAGATCCACCAGCTTCGTTCACAAGGTTATTTGCCAATCGTCACATTTCAATACAAGGAAGGTTATTCGCCGCAGGTGATGCCATGGCAATCAAATGATTTTCAAAAAGCCGCAGCTGCCGGTGCGGTGATCGTTAGCGGAAGCCAGGCGCATGCGCCGCTCGAAATGGAGTTCTATAAAGACACGTTCATTCACTATGGATTGGGCAACCTGTTCTTCGGTCAGATGGGCAATCAGCCGCCCAACCCGGGAATGACGCCTCAAATTGCCCAACGTTATGAATTTATCGACCGCCATGTGATTTATGATGGCCGTTATATCAGCACCGAATTATTGACGGCCATGCTGGAAGATTATGCACGACCGCGTCCGATGACTCCCGATGAGCGCGCCGCCTTCCTGTCTGCATACTTTGGCTACAGCGGCTGGATTCCGTTAGTCCCAACACCCGCGCCGGAACAGACGCCGACGTTATATCCGCTGCTGAAGTTTATCCCGCTCCCATCTCATACGCCGCTACCCAAGGCTACACCGGCGCCATAGATCAAATTCACAGGAGATTAACCCGGTGAATACACCTATCTAGATAGGTCGAATCTCGGTCCAAAACCATTAATCGAAGTAAATGTTTAAATCCGAGCAATCAAACCTATTGCCACAATTTGGACATTCAACTTTGCAGTTCTTTTCGATCATTTTGAAGCCGCAGCGGTCACAAAGATAGATCTTCTTCTCTTTAATCTGCAATTTTTTTAGGTCTGGTTTCTTTTCTGTGGATTTTATTTCTTCTCCCATCCTACCCTTCTTTCCAAACAACAGGCTTCAGCAGCGATCGATCAAACTCACTTAATCCGCCTTCGCCCAAATGATGGACTTCGACCATGGCCGTCTCCAAATCCTTCCGGAGTTGTCCAACATCCACGCCACGGCAGATCTCGGGCCAGTCTTTCAACCACTTCATGCTACGCCCATACACTTTAACCGCCCCGGCATAGTTTCCGCGTGTGATGTGGAGGTAGGTAACACCCGCCTCCAGGATTCCCTGATACAACCTGCGTATGGCGCCTTTTTCATCCTTCCAGGCTGCTTCCAGTTCTTCGTGGGCTTCAAAATACCTACCCTGGTTGAAGAGGGTGAGCCCCTGCCGGGCGCGTGGATGAAGATGTCCATCACAGTCGGTCATGCTTGCGGCAGTATAACATGACTTCCTTCCCAGGCTGGGATTGTGAGTTGTTATTGTAAATTACCCCAGTGGTAGAATTCCTGCACTTATGAAAAGTAAGCCCCGGCTCCAAGCATCTCCATATGGGGGATAGGCCTTGACCTTATTTGTTCTTCTCTTCAGCATATTAATGAGCATAGGCTCACTGGCGTGGGGATATGCACAAGTGGGCCTCCCGCAATTTGCACAATGGATCATTTTTTTTGGACTGGCCTGGCTTTTTGCGGTATGGCAGCGCTGGCAATGGTTTTCCTATATCGGCCTGACCTTTAATTTTCTGGCCGCCATTTTAGGCCTATGGATCCTGAATTTTCCGCCCGGCTGGATGTTTGCAGGAGCGATCGGCGGACTCTTAGCCTGGGATATGACTTATTTTCGGTATCGACAATGCTTCGTGACCCCCGACGAAGAGCAACACGCCATCCAGGAACGCCATCTTACGCGGATTTCTTTCCTGGCTCTACTCGGTTTTGGGTTTGCCAATGCAGCCATGCTTATGAAATTCCAATTCAACCTTGAATGGGGTCTATTATCTGCGGTTGTCGCTGCTTTGGGAATTACCCAGCTTGTCTCCTGGTTCCGTAAAAGAGATCTTTGAGTATAAAGGTAAAAAAACTAGAAAATCCTTGAAATGACGCCCAGAGAAAATAAAACCCGCTGCGACCCTGGTCGCAGCGGGTTTTCATATCCCAACTTATCCCAACTTGTTGCCCCTACTAGCAATCTGTAAAAACCGAAATTAGATGCAGAATTATGGGAGTTATAGATTGTGAGGCATAAATTTTATGAACGTCAATAAGAAATTTTCCATTCTTTCGCTTGTCGTATTTATATCCCTAGTCTTTTCTCTGGTTTTTCCTCTAACAGCGATGGCCGATGACAGCACACCGCCGCCGCCCGCTGCGCCGGCAGTAGACAACTCTGCGGCACAGTCTGGCAATACGGACTCGTCTTCAAATGCAGCAGCCCCTGCTAATGCTGCGCCTGTGGATACGATTTCTACTGACGCTGCTCCAAAGGATGTCTCTCCCACAGATGCGGCGGCTACAGACGCACCCTCAAGTTCAACCGATGTCGTAGCGACGGATGCCGCGGCAACAGACGTATCTTCCGGCTCAACAAATGTCGGACCGACGGATGCAGCGGCAACCGATGCCCCCTCAAGTTCAACAGAGGTCTCGCCGACGGATGCTGCGGCAACAGATGCACCTTCCGATTCAACAGAGGTCGCGCCGATGGATGCCGCGGCAACAAATGTACCATCCGGCCCAAAAGATAAAGCACCGACAGACTCGGTGGCGACTGATGCACCTGTCAACTCTACCGATGTCAAGCCGGCAGAACCTGTGGAGACAAAGGCAGCCGTTGAACCAACTTCAGATGTGGTTGCGGCTCTCAATGATGCCGGTGCTGTGATTTTGGATCAAAATGGCAACTCAGTGCCCCTGGTTTCCCAACAGGCGGCAGATGCACTCGTTAAAGGTGATCCTTATTTCAACGATGGTGCCGGTCATATTGTAGGTTATACAACTTCCAGCGGAACTTGTATTGCGGCAGTGACACCAGGTTATTGCCACCATTCTGTTACACCCTTGCAGGACGCCATCACTGCCGCGCCAATCGGTGCGACAATCTCTATTGAATCGGGATTCTACAATGAAGATGTGACCATTGCCAAGCAAGTCATCCTGACCGGCTTAGATGCCGGGGCAACTTTGAACAGTTTCACTCTTAACAGCGGAGCGGATACAACGGGGTCGAGCAATATATTCGCCCCGATTGTCAACGTGAATGCCGGAGCCATCGTTCAGAACGGTGTCGACCTGGCGGCAGTGGGGGGAACGGTTAATGTAAGCCCGGGTAATTATCGCGGACAAGTGGTAATCAACAATAAGAATATTACCCTGCAGGCCACCGCTCCGGGTGTTGTTATAGCGGCTCCGGATCCGGCGATACCCGGGCAGCCTTCACTCCCTCTCTGTGATGCAGTATCCGTCCGCAGACCGGTCATCTGTGTCGATAATTCATCCAATGTAATCATCAAAGGTTTGACGGTTGATGGTCGCGACCAGGGAGATAACAACTGGAGCCTGGTCGGGATCGACTACTTTAATGCAGGCGGCACGGTACAAGAGAATACAATCAAAAACATTCGCAACAGTAGCTTTAGTGGTACTCAAGCAGGTGTAGCCATGTATGCATATAATCTGGACGGCACACCGCGAACCCTTAATGTGTTTGGCAATACCATTTTTAACTATCAAAAGAACGGTATGGCGTTGAGCGGCAATGGTCTTACCGTCAACGTACAAAATAATACCGTTACAGGAGCCGGTCCTACATCTATTACTGCTCAAAACGGTATTCAGGTGAGTTATGGCGCGGTGGGGACGATAAGTGGAAATACGGTCAGCGGCAACTTCTGGACGGGTACCTACGGCGGGAGCAATGACCCGATCTCAGATCCAAATGCGGATGGTGCAGCAGGCATCCTTATATATCAACCGGGGGAAACCGCAATCCAGGTTTTCAATAATGAGGTATTGGGAAACCAGTTTGGGATCGCTGCTTTTGATACACCCGATTTTAATATTCACGATAACACGATCCAGGGGATACCCCATACGGGTTATGGCTATCCCGCCGGTATAGTACTTTCGAATTCAGATGGCACTGTTCAGAATAATACCGTCACATTAAATGATTATGGCGTTTTGGTATTCGATACTCCTGACCCGGTCGGGGTCCACAATAACTCAATTACCGCGAATACGCTGTATGGCGTTTGGAGCAACACCCTGACGGATGCCACAAACAACTGGTGGGGTGATGCAAGCGGTCCAAATGACAATTCAGGTGGGACAGATGCATGTGGACTAACAATAAATAATCCCACTGGGTCAGGTAATCCTGTCAGTACCTGCGTCATGTACGACCCCTGGCTGACAAAGGATCCATCTACCGCTGCCGGAACAAGTGGAGAAACCGGTGAAAATGGTCAAGGAAATAATGCAGCAGCGAAAATTACCACGGTGATTCCGGTCACCGGTGGCCAACCGACGACCCTAAGTTGCAGTAGCCCATCTGTAACCATGCAATTAGGCGATATTCAAGTCACCTTTACGGGCCTGTGCGGCTACGACGTTGTCCTGAATTTGGTAGCGAAGACTGACCTGCCCGGTGACCTGGGCCCTGGCAATTCATTCGATGACGGCCTTTCGATCAGCCTGCTGAAGAACGGCAAAGAAATCGAGACCCTGCCTGCCGATACCAGCATCCAGGTATCTTACCCGAAACCCACTTCCGGCAGCCCATCAGTAATGACGTGGAGCGGCAGTGCGTGGAGAGATCAAGCTTCTTTGGTTGAAGGGAACAACATTATATCGATCCTGACAGCTCCTGCCACGCTCGTATTGATAACCCGCTAACCCATTAATATTAATTTAGAGTCCTCCCTCGGATAGAGGGAGGACTCTTTTTTTTAATTTGTCGATGCCTTCGAATCACTATCGTGTGGCGTTATAATTTGATGGATACGAATGAATAAAGGTTGGAAAAGAAAAAA
>CAZPCR010000255.1:0-4967 GCA_964585035.1 uncultured Anaerolineaceae bacterium | reverse complement strand
TAAATTAGGAATTGCCTCTGGCAGGAATTTGGCGGAACTTTGTCGTGAACAATTTCCCCAGCCGGTCGTGATCGGCATGTGGTTGCTTATGGAGCTTGTGGCAATCGCCACCGACTTGGCTGAATTCCTGGGGGCTTCGATAGGGTTCAATCTTCTCTTTCATATACCATTACTTCCCGCTGCATTACTTACGGCTCTGACAACATTTATCATTCTCGGCTTGGAACATCGCGGTTTTCGTCCTCTCGAGGCCGTCATTACCAGCCTCGTTGGAGTTATCGCAGTTTGTTATATTATCGAAACCATCCTTGATCGTCCAAATTTTGCCCAGGTGGTCTATCATTCTGTCGTGCCTCAGTTCTCTGGAATGGAAAGTGTGCTTCTCGCCACCGGTATACTGGGTGCGACAGTGATGCCGCATGTCATTTTCCTGCATTCGTCCCTAACCCAAAACCGTATCCCTACTAAAAACGATGATGAACTCAAACGCCTGTTCCATTTTCAATTGCTTGATGTGACTATTGCAATGGGGTTAGCAGGTCTGGTAAATTGCGCAATGCTTATCATGGCTGCCTCCACATTTTTTTACCAGGGATTAAAAAGTATTGGCACGATCGAGGAGGCATACCGGACTCTGACTCCTTTGCTCGGACCTGCCTCAAGCTATGTTTTCGCTATTTCCTTGTTAGCTTCAGGCCTTTCTTCATCCACTGTAGGCACGATGGCTGGTCAGGTAATAATGCAGGGCTTTATTCACCGCAGCATTCCGGTTTGGGTAAGACGTACTATCACAATGGTACCGCCGATCGTTGTAATTGCCCTTGCTCTCGATCCCACCAGGACCCTTGTTCTTAGTCAGGTTGTGCTCAGTTTCGGCTTACCTTTCGCAATTATTCCACTTGTGATGTTTACAAAACGCAAAGACTTGATGGGGGTGTTAGTCAATCACAGAATTACAACTATAATAACCAGTATCGTGGCCGGGTTAATTGTTGCTCTTAATCTTTTCCTCCTTTATCAACTTACGGTCGGTGTATAAGCCATGTTCAAAAATATACTCGTCCCCCTGGATGGTTCACACTTGGCGGAAGCAGCATTGCCTGCCGCATCGTCTCTAGCCGAAAAATTAAACACACCGGTTACGCTCCTGCACATTATTGAGGAGAACGCACCCGAAGTTGTCCATAACGAACGACATCTGAGCCATCCTGAAGAAGCCGAAGCATATCTTCAGGATTTGGCAAAACACTCCTTTCCTGCCGATGTAAAGGTTAATTGGCACGTTCATAATGTTGGCGTTACCGACGTTACCGCCGGTATTGTAGAACATATCGGGGAATTTGATCCCGGCATTGTAATTATGTGTGCACATGGTCGTAGCGGCATCCGCGATATGTTGTTTGGCAGAATCGCCCAGCAGGTCGTCGCAAAAGGTACGACGCCGTTACTTCTATTGCAACCCATGACGTCACATCGTAAGCCGTTCAATCTCCGCCGCATTCTCATCCCCCTCGACAGCGAATCTATTCACGATGATAGCCTGCCATACGCGAAAAATTTGGCCAAAGCTTACAACGCGGAATTGTATTTGCTTTGTGTCATTCCGACATTAAGCACCCTTCATGGCGACGAAGCAGCTACAAGTACGATTTTACCCTCGACGACGAATGCGCTTTTGGATATCGAGGAAGACCACGCTAAAAAACATTTTCAGGGACACCTGAACGAAATGATCGCGGAAGGCTTTCGCACGACAGCCGAGATCGCCCGGGGGGATCCGGCACAAACAATAGTCAATGTTGCGGAACAAAGCGACGCAGATTTAATAGTGTTAAGCACTCACCGCAGGGCAGGCATTGATGCATTCTGGGCTCGCAGCGTTGCTCCTCATGTTGCAAGACGTACAAAAATACCGCTCTTGCTAATACCATTGGATAGAACCGATAGTACACTTTAGCGATGTAAAGGGTCCGAATTAATTCTTCAGCTTTCAATGAAAATGATTGAATAGCTCCGTTTAGGGAGACAAATATGAATTCTAAGGATCAATCGAAATTCACGAATGGCTTGATCATTGCACTACAAAAGGAAAGAGCCAGTCAACGCATATATCGCGCGCTTGCTAACCGGGAAACGAATGAGAATCGGCGGAATGCCTTGCTTAGCCTGGCTGAGACCGAACATCGTCACAGCGAAAAATGGTCCAACCGTTTAGCTGAGCTGGGTGTCGCGCTACCTCCCGATCGTGATACCCTGGGTGAAAAGATTTGGCGCTGGGTACTCATCCAAAGTGGGACGGATAATGCTTTAAAACGGATCGAAAGTAATGAAGAAGATGATACCCAGATGTACGAAAATCTATCCCAAATCGCTCCCACCGAGGTTGATCGAAGCATCATCCAATCTGTAAAACATGATGAACAAGTTCATAGCGGGGCCATGCAAAAGAATAGTAATGCTAGCTCGAACACCGTGATTGGCCCTCAGGCAATGTTGGATACCATCTTGCACCGCGAGAGCTGGCATAGGAGAGGTGGCGGGTGGATCGGCCAGGCAATTTATGGTGCAAATGACGGTTTGGGATCGGTATTTGGAATTGTTTCGGGTGTAGCGGGTGCTACGGCTGGTGGCCCAGCCGTTTTGATCGCCGGACTGGCTGGTATGTTGGCTTCTGCTTTATCGATGGGTTCCGGTGCCTATCTTGCCACGAAAACCGAACGCGAGGTTCAGGAGGCAGAGATCAGGCGGGAAAGTCAGGAACTCGAATCGCATCCGGAAGAGGAAGCGGAAGAGTTGGCATTATTTTATCAATTGAAGGGCGTTCCAGCGGACGAAGCGAAAATTCTCGCCGGGCGCTTAATTGCACAACCAGAATCGGCTTTAAAGACCCTTGGAAGCGAAGAATTGGGTATTTCCGAGCAAAGCTACCCCAATCCTTGGATATCGGCTTTTTCTGCCACTCTGTCCACAGCGGCTGGCGCTTTCATCCCGATTGTGCCATTTTTCTTTATGAGCGGGTATTCGGCCATTATTTTCTCGTTTGCAATCAGCACCTTGGCCCATTTTCTGATCGGTGCAGCCAAGACAGTTGTTACAGGTTTGAGTCCCTGGAAGAGTGGCATCGAGATGACGGTCATTGGCCTGGGGGAAGCCATTACAACTTATCTTCTGGGCATTTATTTTGGGTCGATGATTAAGTGATCGAATTTTTAAATCGGTAAAAGAGTATTTCCGGGCAGGAAGGTGTTATTCTTCGCCCGCCAGCAACTTGATCCTTTCCCACGGTTTCAAGTTAGTCTCATCCGCCAGGATTGATCTTAATTCATACATCTCATCTCGTAATGCTGCTGCTTTTTCAAATTCAAGATTAGCAGCGGCTGCTTTCATCTGTTTTTCCATCTCGATTATGATCTTTTGCAATTCACCTTGTGAAGTTTTATCGTGCTTTGTCTTGTAATCCGCTTTTCCTTCACCAAGTGTCATCACCTTCTCTTTTGCTTCAGAAGATAACTGGTCGGTGATGTCACGGATGGCTTTATGGATGCTTACGGGGGTGATGCCATGTTCTTCGTTGTACTTGACTTGCTTTTCGCGGCGGCGGTTGGTTTCAGATATCGCCTTATTCATGGAGTCTGTTATCCGGTCGGCGTACATGAACACCCGCCCGTTTAAGTGGCGCGCCGCTCGTCCGATGGTTTGGATGAGGGCCGTGGCAGAACGAAGGAATCCCTCTTTATCGGCATCCAATATTGCAACCAGCGAAACTTCTGGAAGATCAAGTCCCTCCCGTAACAGGTTGATGCCAACGATCACATCAAAGACCCCCAGCCGCAAATCACGCAATATGCCTATTCGTTCCAGCGTTTCAACCTCGGAATGTAAATAATGTACTTTTATTCCAAGCTCCATTAAATAATCTGCTAAATCCTCTGCCATCCTTTTGGTAAGAGTGGTCACAAGTATTCTTTCTCCTCGCTCAACCCTTACCCGGATCTCCGCGATCAAATTATCAACCTGACCTGTCGTCGGTCTGATTTCAATTTGCGGATCAACCAGACCCGTCGGACGGATTATTTGCTCCACAACCTTGTCGGCAACTCCCATTTCGTACGGGCCTGGTGTGGCAGACGTATAGATCGTATAACCCATTACTTTCTCGAACTCGGCAAATTTCAAAGGCCGATTGTCAACGGCACTCGGTAATCTAAAACCATACTCAACCAGGGTTTCTTTCCGCGACCGATCTCCGTTATACATTCCTCGTATCTGCGGTACAGTCATGTGACTCTCGTCTAATACAAGCAAATAATCGCTCGGCAGAAAGTCGATCATCGTCCATGGATGGGTCCCAGCGGCTCGGTGATCGAGATGACGCGAATAATTTTCAATACCGGAACAATAACCAACCTCCTTAAGCATCTCAAGGTCGTATCGCGTTCGTTGTTCGATCCGTTGTGCCTCGATCAATTTGCCTTCAGACTTAAATAGAGCGATCCGTTCTTCCAGTTCTTTCTCGATATCGCTAATTGCTTCTTTGAGCTTGTCTGTCTCGGTTAAATAATGTTTGGCGGGATAAATGGATGCTTCCTTCGGCTCATCGAATATCTCGCCGGTAAGCGGATTGAACTGCAGGATCCGCTCGACCTCATCACCAAAAAAGGTAATTCGGTAACCTTTTCGATCTTCATAAGCCGGTATGATCTCCAAGGTATCACCGCGCACGCGGAAATTGCCCGGGCGCAGTTCCAGGTCGTTGCGTTGATATTGCGACTCGACCAGCTGGCGTATGAGTGCATTTCGGCGATAGATCTCGCCCACCTTCATGGTAACAGTCGCTTTACCAAACTCCTCCGGGCTTCCAAGTCCGTAAATGCAGGAAACGGAGGCGACGATAATTACGTCCTTCCGCGATATCAATGATGTCGTCGCAGCCAGCCGAAGACGCTCGATCTCTTCGTTAATCTCCG
>CAZPCR010000254.1:0-4981 GCA_964585035.1 uncultured Anaerolineaceae bacterium | reverse complement strand
GGATTCGTTCGCCTCGTTCACCGGCCGGGGGCTTACCGCCATTCAATTGAGTGCTCAGCCGTCCGATGGCTTGTTCCAGGTGCTCGCCGCGCAGGCTGAACGTGATGTCGCCGCGCGTCTTTTCGATGATGCTGCGCGCCAGGTCGGTCTGGCGGCGCAGTCCGCTGGTGATGGCGTCCGGATAATCCATCGTAACCAGCACCGAATAGATGTCATCCATGATGCCCAGCAGCCGTTCCGCTTCCTGGGAGTAGCCGTGTCGCAATATGTCGAGCGTTTTGCGCCGCAGCTCGCCTACCACTTCAGCCAGGCCGTTCAGGTAGGTAGACCCCGACACATCGAGTTCTTCGGGCGTGAGCAGGGGACGGTTTTGGATGAGCGCACAGGTAACGTTGGCTTCTACAAATTCTTTCAGCGCGTCCTGCGTATACCCGGCGTAAAAGAGATCGGGATACTCCGTCAGGCCGCCTTTCAACGAATCGGCCAGTTGACGGGCCTCTGTCAGGTGTTCGTTCATCACGTCGTCCTCGTCGCGATGGACGGCACGGATGGCAAGCGAGCAGGCGCGCGTCAGCTGTCGTGCCTGGGCCAGCGCCCGGTCGCGCGCTGCCGTGCGCGCGTCGAAATTTTGGCGAATGTCGTCGGTGATACTTTCCAGTTTATCCATATGTTTTATCGTTTATTCACGAGTCATGACTCGTATCTACTTGCGCTATATGTAGGGTTCCCGATTTTTAGGGGAGTACCGGGATGGGTCAGTGTGACGCAAAGCTCGCGCAGTGGCGTCACTTCCAGTGTTACCGCCGCTAACTATTATCAGGCTTTATCGTCCTTGGGCGGTTCCGGCGTCTGGTGGGGACGGAAGAGATGCTCGGCCAACGAGGTATTCACAGGCACATTGATCTCACCGAAAGCGGCTTCGTAGCGAACCAGGTTTTCACCCAGGGCTCGCAGCAGCAGTTTGGCCGAGAGCGGGGACATAAGCACGCGTGCTTTCACGAGCGCATTGGTCTCGGAGGGCAGCAGGTGTGCAAAGTCGATGACGATGTCGGCGGGAGAATGCGAGATGCGCGCCAGGTTGGTATAGACCGTATCGAGTCCGGCTGGGATCTCAAGCGTAGGTGAAATCGGGGGTTTGGAGGGAAGAGACATGGTGGGTCGTCCTGTCTTTTAGAACGGAATATCGTCTTCGGCGGGTGCGGATGCCATCTCGCCGGGCTCACCCATTCCGCCGCCACTAGAGTCGCCTTCGCCGCGTGTGCTCAAGAAGCGGACCGTTTGCGCCGTGATCTCAAAAGATGCGCCTGAGCTGCCATCCTGCTTTTGCCAGATGCGCGGCCCGCCCGTGGTTTTATCCGGCGTCAGGCGACCTTCGATCAGCACCTTCGAGCCTTTTTTAAGATACTGGTTGCAGATTTCGGCTTGTTTGCCCCAGGCCGAGATGCGGAACCAGATCACCTCTGTCTGTTTTTGACCATTGCTGTCGGTCCACGACCGGTTGGATGCGACCGAGAACGAGGTCACTGCCTGGCCCGATGGCGTGTAGCGCATTTCGGGATCCTTGCCGAGGTTGCCGACGACGATAATGGTATGGTACATGGTGTCTCCTTTTGAGTTAAGGGAACGCCGCAGTCGCGGCGTTAAAGAATGATGGTTCCATTTTACACTTATTGTAAGGGGTTGCGAGGAGATTTAAGCGAATTTAACCTGATTCGGAAATGAAAACCTGCCATATGCTACTCTAAAAAAAGAAGCAGGCAGGGCATATGCCCTGCCTGCTTCTTTTTTTGAGATCGTTATATCTAATTGGTAGCCACCGCTACGCCCTGCGGAGCATCGCTCGGCTGGGGCCGCGCCGCAAAGCGAAATCCGGCGAACATCAGGATCGCGGAAAGCAACTCGCCCAGGTACAGGAATTGTCCATATCCCAGGCGGGTCAGCGTGCTGGCCGAACCGATCAGCAGGGCGCCGCCGGCGATCAACACGTTTCCGATCACCCGGTTGGGCAGCACGCGCTTGCGCCAGAACAGGAAGGCGGAATAGATCGCCCCGCCCACCAGTGTAAGCAGCCCGTAAATATTGAAGAATGGGGTGGTCAAGCGTACAGGTGACCCGAGCGGCAACAGGCCGCGCACCACGGTCACTTGCTGGCCATGATAGGTGGTGGTCGTTGTTTGCGCGTCCGCAGGGGGCGTCTGGCCGGCCTCCAACACTTTGGTCCCGTACTGTTCACTTACCGGTTTGGACGTGGTAAAAACCGCCTCGTCCAGTTTGGGCATGGCGCTCAACATCAGATAGCCCGCGAACAGGCTGCCGATCAGCAACACTGCTGTAACGACATGCACCCATGGCTTGCGGACCAGCAGGTAGAGTGTGCCGTGTCCGATCCAGGCTGCGTTCAAGGCCGCGCCAAACAGGTACCAGACAAAGAAGACCCATCGGTTCCAGACCAGTGATAAATAAGCCTCCGCGAAGCTCCCAGCGCCGAACATGGCCAGCCCGATACCCCAAAAAAGAAAGTTCGGCGCGTGGCGGACAAAAAACCGCTGCAACACATAGATCGTGAATCCCAACATAAGCGCAGTTGATATAAATGGAAGGACCTGGTTGATGGACATATTCCTCTCCTCTTGAAATTAGAAATGGATGATGCCAAGTAATACGCCGGCCGCGAACAGGATCAGTGCCGTCATTAAGACACCCATCACGATCAGCAAAGCCGGGATGAGCTTCTCAAAGAGCATTGATTTTCCAGTTATGCGGGATGTTTCTGTTACACGGGTTGAGTTGGGCATGTGGACCCTCGTTGACCTGATTTAATATTGTATATTTTCTGTTTACTTTTCAAGCGGGTCAATGTAGGTTTATATAGATTTTTATTAGCGTTTGGCTAGAACGGGATTTTCCGTTTTTTATGGCTTAGGCGTTATACTTCCTGAAAATCTCATGGAGGAGATACCCGATGCCAACAACCCCGCATATTGAAAAACATTTTACCGCTTCAGCTACCGTGCGTGACATTGTCATCGGAATGTCAGACGGGTTGACAGTGCCGTTCGCGTTGGCGGCCGGTCTTTCCGCAATTGCAACCAGCAA
Organism: uncultured Anaerolineaceae bacterium; assembly: GCA_964585035.1. Classification (GTDB taxonomy): domain Bacteria; phylum Chloroflexota; class Anaerolineae; order Anaerolineales; family Villigracilaceae; genus Fen-1038. The sequence continues at coordinate 1,885 of CAZPCR010000254.1, read as the reverse complement.
CGTGGTCGTACTGGCCGGGATCGCTGAGATCGCGGCCGGCTCCATTGCCATGGGCCTGGGAGGTTTTCTGGCGGCTCGTTCGGATGAGGAACACTACCACAGCGAGCGCCTCCGCGAAGATGATGAGATTATCACCAAGACGGATTTCGAGATCCGCGAAACGGAAGAGATCCTGGTTGGCTATGGCCTGACGAAAAAGGAAAGCCAGCCGGTGATCAAGGCCCTGATGAAGCGGCCGAAAGATTGGGTGGATTTCATGATGCGCTTCGAGCTCGGACTGGAAGAGCCGGATCCGAAACGGGCGGTCACCAGCGCCGCGACCATCGCCGTATCGTACATTTGCGGCGGGTTGATCCCGCTTTCGCCTTATATGTTGATTGCACAAACGACGCGGGCCCTGCCTTATTCGGTCGGCGTGACGCTGCTGGCGTTGGGAGTATTTGGTTACATCAAGGGCCGCTTTACGGGCACGCGGCCTTTCCGTTCGGCGCTACAAACCATGTTGATCGGCGGACTGGCGGCTGGCGTGGCGTTTCTCATTGCCAAATGGATTGGATAAATCTACACAAAATCTATATAAGTGTAAATATTTCTTATGATATAAATTTGCAGATTAATACCACTGCGTAATTTTGTTGGATCTTTTAACCCTCTGGACATTTATAAAGGAGTTGGATTTATGCAAGAAACGATAAAAAGCGGGAACCCGCAAACTCCGAAACGTTACCATCCCCTGCTGGTAACATTGCATTGGCTGATCGTCCTGCTTGTTTTCACCGACTTATATCTGGGCTTGTTCGTATTTAGACCGCTGCTCCAGGCAGGCGGTGCTTTTCGCATCCCTGAGTCGGATTTGGCGATTCACATGGCGGTTGGGATCACGATCCTGGTGTTGATCGTGGTCAGGTTTTTCGTGCGGATCGGCACAAGAAAGCCGGCAGCTGCCACAGCCGGGAACAAATTCCTTGACATTCTTGCGCGTGTGGTTCATTACGCGCTCTATATTTTTGTATTTGCAATAACCGTTGTCGGTCTGGTGTTTGCCATACAGACTAGCAGACTCCAAAGGACCTTCTTCGGTGGCGGCAGTTCCCAGCCCGAAGGCCTTCCAGGTGGTGGGAACTTTGGCAGATTCCCCACCCCGGGACCGGGAACCTCTCAACCACCTTTTGGAGGAAGTGGTAATTTTCCCGGCGGGAATCCGGGCTTTCAAGGTAACGGGTCACGCCCCGGCGGTCCCGGTTTTCCTGGGGGACCTGGCAGGAGGGGCGGCTTCGCATTTTTCCTCCTGCCGCTGCATCTCTTTCTTGCAATAGTGCTGTCCTGTTTGATTGTCATTCACATCCTGGCAGCGCTCTATCACCAGTTCATACGCAAAGACCAATTGATCGGCAGGATGTGGTACGGAAAGGCCTGACGGGTTAATGTTAGAGTGCGAAGGAATTTCCCTTCGCACTCTGTTGTTATGATTTCATTACGCGATTGACCTGCAAAGGTCTCTTCGATTGGACGAGTATCTACCGCATTACTAATTCGCCATCATGATGTTGGAGAGCAGTTCATGATCAATATTGTTGTTGCCATCCTGGCCGGCCTGGTTTTGCTCAGTGGGGCATTGCACAACATCCCCGGCATTGGATCATCGATGGACAGATTTGCCGGCTGGTTAAGTACCTTCGATGTCGTCATTGGCATTGTTGCGATCGTGCTGGGTATATTGGAATTGCTCAGCCTGGAAGGCATCCTGTTGATCCTGGCCGGACTGGTGCTGGCTGCCAGTGCCATGCATTCGATCCCCTCCATTGGCCCGTCGCTCGAAAGATTTGCAAGCGCCCTGGCCAAATTCCGTTTGATCATCGGTGTGGTCATCCTGCTCGTCGGCGTT
>CAZPCR010000253.1:0-5009 GCA_964585035.1 uncultured Anaerolineaceae bacterium | reverse complement strand
TTAATTTAACCCGAAGGACGAATTCTCGTACCACTCCACCTTGCGGAGGAATCATAAGTTTCTTTTTATCAGCCATTAAATACTCCCGTCACATTGGAATCATAACATTAAACAAACCTGTTTATTGTTATAGAAGCGTCAGAGAGATGTATGAATAATACTATTAGGTATCCAGACTTGGAATAACTCGTTGATTTTCCCGGTGGATAAGCAATTTGGGCTGTTCACAGTTCATACCGGCCGGCCACGCCGTTGAATGTGTTCCTTAAATAACCGACCTAAGAAGTTCATTAGAAAATTACCATAGCCTAAGGGATATTTAGCCCGGCGGGTAAAATGGAGGTGATGTCCTATCTGATTGACGGCCATAACCTGATCCCAAAACTCGGACTGCGTTTGGATTCGCCCGACGACGAGTTGGAATTGATCTCGATACTTCAAGAGTATTCCCGTCTCTCACGCCGGGAATCCGATGTTTATTTTGATGGCGCACCGGTGGGGCAGGCAGGCACAAAGAAGTTCGGCGCGGTAACCGCACATTTTGTCAGGTTAGGGACGACCGCAGATTCTGCCATCCAAGCCAGACTTAAAAAGCTGGCGCGGGCCGCTCGCAACTGGATCGTCGTCAGCTCGGACCATGAAGTACAAAACGCAGCCAGCTTGTCACATGCAAGTGTGGTCTCCTCGGAAGAGTTTGCAGGCCAACTTAAGAGGCTTCAGCATTCGGTATCCAAGCCTGCGGGAGAAAAGGAATTGTCGTCAGAAGAAGTAGCGGAATGGTTAAGGTTGTTCGAAAAATAAAACGATACAGGAAAAAAGCTTGTGCTTCCTTTCTCTAATCGAAAATTAATGTGAACTGGATAAATTGGATGTATATTAGCGGCAAGACACCTGCCCTCCTTTTATTGGTATCAAGGGTGTCAACCACCGAACTCCAGTCCGCATGCCCCCCCCATGTTGGCTGACGGTGGTGTCCCTCCCCCCTCAAGATTACCAGGCGTGTCATTGACACGCCTGGTAATCGTTTAAGGCGATTTTTACCTGGAACCAAACTTTCATAAAGAGGGGACGCGGACGAGCGTGGAAAATGCGGAAAGAAGATTTTTGTCTTGTCTTTTCCCAAAAGGCGATTTGCTTCATTATACAGATATGATCTTATTATCGGCTTTGAGCGATTAGAAAACGATCTAGGAACCTTATCTGAAGTGAGCAGGTTAATTCCGTTTAGAAAATAGAGAGGGTAAAATTTATAAATGCAAACAGTTTTTACGTATGTACCCTCACCAAAGCATGTATTTCCCAATCATCCTGAAAGCCCCGATCGTTTCGACCTTTTGATGCCGCGGCTTGGTTCGTTCGGTGCGCAAAAGCTGGATGTCATGCCCGCCTCTAAAGAGGAAATCGCCCGCGTCCATCATTCCAGGCTGATCGATTCGCTGGAGGAAATCTGCAAGCAGGGATCGGCAGTGATCGACGCCGCACCCACATTCGTGACACAGACATCTTTCGAAGACGCTTTACTCGCGACGGGCGGAACCCTGGCCTGCTCGCGTGCGGTAATAAGGGGTGCCGCCCCTAACGCTTTTGCTCTTATACGCCCGCCAGGCCACCATGCCGAGCCTGAGCGCGCCATGGGATTCTGCATTTTCAATAATGTAGCCATCGCAGCACGCGATGCGGTATCAGGGACGGGAGACTTCCCGCCGCTTAAACGCATTGCAATCGTAGACTACGATGCTCATCACGGCAACGGGACACAAGCGGTTTTCCGCGACGATCAGCGAGTGGCGTACTTATCGACTCACCAATGGGGGATCTATCCCGGTACAGGGTGGTTCAAGGAAGAACCGCATGCGAAGAAAAGGGTCGTTAACGTACCGTTACCCAGCGGATCGGGAGACGAAGCTCATGGGCGCGTCGCAAATGAGATCTTTACCCCCTTTATTCAATCGTTCAAACCGGAAATGATTTTTGTCTCGGCAGGCTTCGATGCACATTGGAGCGATCCGATCACCTCGCTGGGAGTTTCAGCTGCGGGTTTCCATATCCTATCAAAGAAGCTAGTCGATCTGGCAGAAGAGCATTGCCATGGAAAAATAGTTTTTGTGCTCGAAGGTGGCTACGACCCAGCCAACCTTGCCAACGGCGCGGCAGCGGTCTTTTCCGCGTTGACTGGCTCAGGATCCGAAAAGGCTGTGCATGACCCTTCACCCAACCCCGAACCGGATGTAAGCGAACGGATCGAAGAAGTCCGTTCGTGGCATGGATTTTAAACATGAAAAAGATCCTGTTCCGTTTCATCCTCCCTCTTTGGCTGGCCTGGGTGCTCATCGTGATCGGTTTTCAAGCCCTGGCGACCGCCCGCTTTTTACCGCAGTGGCCGGACCGCGCCCAGGAATGGACCGAACAATACACCGGGAGTAATTATCAGAAGGGCGACGTGTATCTGCTCGACCCGTTCATGAATAATCAAGTTGCCTGGGACTCCGAATACTATCTCGGCATCGCCACCGGCGGATACAACGATCCTCGCATCCCGACCCTGACAACCTCCGGGAATAAGATTCCTACCAACGAACCGGGCATCAACTTGAAGGGAAGTTATTCCCTGAGTTACGCGTTTTTCCCCCTCTATCCATGGACAATGTGGCTGATCCATTGGCCGCTCAAGATATTCAGGTTAGACCCCATAGCCACCTCCACACTGGCCGGGGTCATTGTCTCAGCGCTTGGCACGTTGGCTGCCATGCTGTCTTTATATGACTTGACGCGTGATCCGCTCGGTGAAGACGGGGCCATGCGCACAGTTTTCTACCTGCTTATCTTTCCAACCGGCTTCTTCCTGGTGCAGGTCTACAGCGAGGGTTTATTCGTTGGATTGGCTTTTGGCTGTCTTGCCATGCTGAAACGCCGACAATGGGTGATTGCCGCCCTGTTGGGTGCGGCGGCGGCCCTCACACGCGCTGTGGGCGTGGCGCTGGTTATCCCAATGGTCATCGCCTGGATCCGCAGCGAAGAGTGGACGGACATTGGATGGCAGCAGATCTTCTCCCGGGGCATCCCCTGGCTTCCATTTGGCAGGGCGTTGCTGATGTGCTCGCCGCTGATCGTATTCCTTATCTGGAAATTCTCATACCTGGGATCGGCTTTCGATTATGTAGAAGCGAATTTTTTCAGACGCGAAGTACTCAACCTTGGATCCGCATTCCATGCATGGTCGGAAGCTTATCAATCCATGTTCATCGGCAACCCCGAACGAACGGCCTACTACATCACTGAGTTCATCGGCCTGTTGATCGGCCTTGTAACTTGCGTGGCGTGCCTGAAATACGATTTCGAACTTACCTTGTTCAGTCTGGCCGTATTTATCGTCTCGTGGGGAAGCGGACCGGCGCAGGGTATTCAGCGATATATCCTGGCTGCCCCGGCGGTCTTCATCATGCTGGCTCGTTGGGGAAAGAACCCTATTTTCGATCGCGTCTGGACGATCATCAGCCTGTTACTGATGGGGTTGCTTGCCACGCTTTTTGCTTTTAATTATTGGGTGGCGTGAGAAGATTGAGAAATATATCCCGAACCGATTAAGGTAGCCATTCATGCTATTGAATCAATGCATTCAAAAGACTCTGACGCCATTCTAATTTTATCGGATCGTAAACACCAAAACCGGCGGCAAATTCCCAGTAGGCCCAGGCGAAGCCGTGCTGCTCCGCTGATTGCCGCACAAAATTCGTCCAGCGGACGCGGGAAGCCAATTCTGCCGTGGAATAGGCACCGAACTCGCCAAGCAGCACCCGGACATGATGTTGATCTGCCCAATCGGACACCAGGTCAAAATTGCTTGTAACCTTTGCCTCTTGGGCATTTGACCCTTCCCAGGTTGTTCCAAGCCAACTGCGAGTATTTCCTGGAATCCAATTCGCGCCCTGGAGAGTAAATTGGGGAGGCTCATAATAATGGAAAGTCGCTATGATATGCGGATCGTCGGGCAAGTCAAGTGTGCTTATCCAGTCATAAGAGCTTGACTGCGCGTCACCAATGATCACATCCCGCGTAGGGTTACTTGCCCGGACGGCGGTCAATGCTTCGCGAAGATATTGATTCCATACGGAGGCGTTGAGCCAATCGTTGGGCTCATTGAGCAGCTCGAATAAAACCTGGGGCGGATAGTCTTTGTAATGCACGGCGATTTGCGTCCAGATGCCGATGAAACGTTTTTCATTTTCCTGCGGGTCGGTCATGATCCCGCCGTAATTATGGAAATCAAGGATCACAACAAGGTTGTTTTCCAATGCCCAGCCGATCACCTGATCGATGCGATTGAAAAAGGATGTATCGATCGTGTATGGAGTGGTCATTTCTGCGTGAGTATCCCAGCGGATGGGCACACGCACAAAATCGAACCCTGCTTTATGGATGAGATCAAAATATTCTTCATGAACCATCAATCCCAAATCGCCTTCGTGGGGAGCTTCAAGCATATTGGCCAGGTTAATACCCCTCTGCATTACCATACCGGGATCGGGTATGGCCGTGGGTGAGGCTGTAGGTACAGCGGTGGGTGCAAGTGTGGGCGTGGAGGTTTGTACAATCGGGGTGCTGGTGACAGGCGTGGTACCAACCGACTCGGAACAAGAAACAAGCAGTAGGAATAAAAAGAGGATGGAAAGGAAACGTTTCATTTATAAATAAACGCAATAGGATGCAGCCTTGTTCTTTCTAAGCCGCGGGTGATCAATTTAATTTGCCTACTACTTCCTCCACTTTATCTAGTATTTCGCCGGATTTTACCAATGCCTTCATCGCATTGTGATCGGGATATAAGGGGCGATCCACTTCAAGATGTTTAACGTATTTGCGGATGACTTCATGCGCTTTTTGTGTGCCCTTTCCTGGCGTGAACTGCCGGAAATGAAATGCCTGTGCGGCAGCCATGAACTCGATGCCAAGCACGCCATATGCATTATCCAGGATCTGCCCATTCTTGAGGGCGGTGTTCATGCCCATCG
>CAZPCR010000252.1:0-5017 GCA_964585035.1 uncultured Anaerolineaceae bacterium | reverse complement strand
GCTTCTCGCTGTACGATGGAAGCCAGAGCAACTGCCTGGTAAACGCTCAACCCCTGGCGGCCAAAGCCCTCTCGCAGATCGATGCTCAAGTGCAGGGAAAAATTCCGGAGCATTGTGTTAACCAATTGGTCAACCGTTGTAACCCGCGGCAGGATGTATGAGTCGGGATATAGAAATCCTTCAGAGGAGGACGCGCCTGTTAGAAAATCAAAGCCGGATGGAGGCATGGAGGCGGTTTTGACAAATTCATCGGGGGTGATATTCAGGCCGGAGGTTGGCAGGGAGGCCGCGATCTCCTCCATTCGCCAACCGGGCAAAATGACAAAGGTTACGTCGGCCGGAGTGGCATCCTGCAATTTGTGAGCGATATCCACAATGGACATCGCGGGACTGAGCTGATACTTGCCCGCTTGAATTGTGCTGTCAAGACCGGTATAGATCAGATAATCTCGCAAGATGAAAGCGTCGCTGATCAGGCCTTCTCCCTGGAGGTTATCTGCGATGGAACTGACCGGCTCGTTTTGTCGGATGGTAAAAGTTTGTTCAGACCCACCCGTGTTGATCGGCCTGGTTAAGAGCCCATCGTCCCATAAAAGATTGGCGGAATACTGAATAACCTGCAACGGACTTAACCCGGCCGCGGGTTCCCCGTAGGATCGCGCAGCCATCCACGGAATACCGAGAAGCAATAATCCGATTATGACAAGGATGAATACCAGTAAGAAAATAAAACGGCGCATATTATGATTTACGGTTGGCTTCCAGGTAAGATTGCAGGATCATGGTGGCAGCCAGCTCATCGAGATGTCCCGTACGTTTTTTACGGGATACGCCCAGTCCGATGCGTGCCGCACGCGCATCCTGTGTACTGAACGATTCATCCCATAATACGATCGGTATTTGCGTTTGGGTCTTAAGTGCCTCGGCGAAGCGCGCTGCGCGTCGCCCCGCCAGGTTGGGATGACCCTCCTCATCGAACGATTGACCGATGACCACCAGTCCCACGGCATTATCCCCGGCAAGTTCTGCTACCTGTGCAGCATCGATCGCGCGTGATACGTGGCTTATCACTTTTAACGGACTGGCAATCGTCCCGGTCAGATCCGAAAGTGCCAGCCCGATGCGTTTTTCGCCGTGGTCAACAGCAAGGATACGCAATCAGGCTCCGATGAATGGTTTTTTTCGCAGGGATCACGATTGCACTGTGATCCGAAAGGGAATTAACGGCAGCCACGGCCACCATGATGGATTCAGGTCGATCTCCGGTGCCTTTGCCAGGGGAAGCCTCGTTCGCAGGATCTGGGCGGCAGCCTTTGTGGAGAGTCCGCGCGCCAGGACATTTGCCTGGTTTAGATCGATTTGTTGGACAGAAGTGCGTTCGACCTCCAGGCTAAAACGTGATGCGCCTGAATCGTCTGGCACGGGGTTGCCCACCAGCTTATAGGTAATGGTGTCGGGTACGGGGACAAACCCTTGCGGCTCCGAGGAGTCCAATGCGGTTTCTGCGAGTTGAGTTAAATCGCCTGCAGATAGATATTGTGCCTTGAACGGAACGCTCATGGTCAGCTTTAACAAATTGCCAGCCTGACCCGAAGGTGGGTCGTAATTTTCTTCGGATACATCGCCCATTTTCAATGTATCGACCAACAATACGTCTTTGGCGCCGATCGAATTACTGATTTGCTGTTGTGCCTGTGCCGCCAGCAGGCCGATCAATACACTTCGCACTCGTTTATGATCATCTTCGGAAGGCGCAGTAGCTATGCGGTCGGAGCCTCCGATTAATGGATCGGGATTTGTGACCGATGCGGAGAGGCTGACGCTGCCATTGATGGTGCTAAGCGAATTGGCCGGTAAATTACCGGCCGCGCCCGCTTCCACAGCCACGGTCTGAACCTCCACAACCGCATTCACATTTCCAGGGAGATGCGTATCGTTCTGTGTTGCAAATCCCATCGGGTTCGGTCCGTTGCTGTAAACAACGGTTCCAGCCGGGATGGTGATCGCCGCCTGTGTCAAATTCTTAAAGCGCGCAATACCGCTGGCTTTATCCACTGGTATGGAAGTTTGCGACATGATCCGTGCGGATTGTGTGCCGGTCACCGTTACGGAAATCTCATGTGCAGGCAGCCTGCCTTCGATGCCGACGGATTGGGTCGAAGTACTTGCAGTGACCGGTATTGTGATGCTTTGCAATTGTGATATGGGAGTAAGTTTGATCACGGCTCTTGGGATGAATAAAGCCGATACCATCAAAACCGCCAGGACTCCCAGGGCAAAGAAACCGACCCGCGTTGCCGGTTTCGACCTCCAGCTCGCTTCCTTAACTCGGACTTCGTCTCGCAGGCTGCGCAGTTCAGGATGCGCCGTCCGGGCTGCGCTTCGATGCGTGGGTGGGTGAGTCGGCCAGGTTTCTCGCTGCGCGGCAGCCGAAGAATCAAAGACCGGGATACCGAAGCCTTGCGCATCTCGGCGAACGTTGGCGCGCCGGGTCACGACCCCCAGGTCCGCTCCGAGATAATGTGCATGCTGCTGCAGGATGCGCAGATCCACCGGTCGAAGTGTCACCTTTTCGAACTTCGGCCACACCAGCAAAATACGAGGCGATTTTGCCCACGACATCCGGTCGCGAACAGATATCAAATCATCATGCGACTCGAGGGCGATGATCTGGGTTTTCATCCGCGGTGATTATACCCTCACCTCCAACCCATGAATCTTGCCAGTCATATTTCCCAACTTGCAAAGTGAATATTAAAACCCACATTCCACACCTGAAAATAGTGGTAAAAAGGGAATAAATGGTACGCTTGCGGAACGTATGGAGAAGCCAGATCCATTTATTCCCTTGAACCCGAGTAGATGTCCCGAAACGAAGAGGGTATTTGTCCTGTTGGTGTTACGAAAAGATAAGATGAGATTTTTAAGCTTCCGACCGCTTTCCACGATAGTTTATTCTGCACTACCTTTTAGCTCACCATGCGCAAAGTCCAGCTCAGTGTCCAGGCTTGGCGGCTCAATGCCCATCATCCGGTAAGTACCTGCGACACTCAGCCAGCCAAACCGGTCGGCCATATATTCGGGTGAATGCGGTAGGTCGTTATCCAACCACCAGATGATGATGCTCAGCAGCGCCCCCGCCACATACTCGCTGATGAACATATCGTCCAGAATAGGCACGGCGGCCGGATAGAGGGTGTGCAAACTGGGAATGCGCTGTTGCATGAATGTGACCAGGTATTCGCGCACCCGCGCTATGAAGGCGGCCACGCCCGATCTCCCTAACACCACCCGGTAAAAGTCCCGGTGTTTGGCTAGGTGCTGGAAGAGAATCACCAACTGCTGTGACGGCTTCTGGAAGGCGAGGTTCCCGCGATCAATTGGCCCGGCTTCCGCTACCAGACGATCAAAGACTGCCTCACTCGTACGAATGAGCAGGTCTTGTTTATCTCGGTAGTGAAGGTAAAACGTGGCGCGATTTAACCGTGCGCGCTCGGTGATATCCCGAACCGAAATCGCGTCAAAACCTTTCTCCTCGATCAATGCCATAAGCGCACCACGGAGCGCTTCCTGAGTGCGCTCGATACGCGGATCGTTCTTGCGGCTATTGGTCATGCTATCTTGCAACGCTTCTTCCTTGGACATTTTCGACGCCTGTTGCTTATACGACACATCGATTATATTCCCTATAGACTGGCACTGCCAGTTCTTTTATAATTTTATCAACACACAGTCGATAAAGCAACGGTTAGTCGAGGAGCAAACCATGAACAAGAATATCAATAAAGAGGGAATCATGCAGCGTCGGGCCGTCAAAGTCTATTTTGACGACGAAGACATGGATTTCAACCTGATGTGGGTACTGGGCAACAGCGGTGCCGGTGGTGCCGAACTTGGCGAGTGTATGTGCGCTGCCTCGCAGATCAAGGACCCGGAAAGCTGGGTGGCCGAGTGGACGAAGGGCGGCCAGCGGCTTGAAGCTCAGGCCCAGGCGGCTGAGCTAGCGCATCATCTGGTCAGCGCCCGCGAAGCCTATCTACGGGCCTTTAGCTACTACCAGACCAGCATATTTTCTGCTCGTCCTCAGGATAAGCGCCTGGCTGAAAACTGGCGCAAGGGCACATCCTGTTTCCAGAAGGCTGCTGCCCTCTTCGACCCGCCGATTGGACAGATTGAAGTGCCTTTTCAGCCGTACCCGCTGCATGGCTATTTTATGCCGGCGCTGAGTGGGGCAGCCAAAGCACCAACCTTGATCTACGTGACGGGCGGTGAGGGTTGGGCCGAACATGCCTACTTTTGGGTTGGGGCCGGGCGCAGCCGGGGGTATAACATCGTCGCGGTGGATTTGCCCATCCATGTGGGAAGTCGCTTACGCTACCCTGAACTTCCCTTGAAGGATCTCAATGGGGCGATCGATGCCCCCCTGAAGGCAATCATCGACTACACGGTACAGCGCCCGGACGTGGATCGCGACCGTGTGGCGCTCATAGGGTTTAGCATCGGTGGTTACTTTGCCCAGCGGGCAGCCGTGACCGACGGCGGCAAACGCATCAAAGCCCTCATCGCCGACTCGCCAATCAGCGATCCGTATCGACTGTCCATGGCAGAGTTCCCGCCCGCGCTGCTGAAAGCCCCCGCATTCATCACCAACCTTGTGGGTCAAATCGCTACGCACCAGAACACGATGACGTCTATCACCGCGGAGCGCACCTGCTGGCAGTTTGGTGTGAGCAGCCTTTCCCAACTCATAGAATTTGGGCGCGAGATCATCGAACCCGAAAAAATCCAGTGCCCGACACTATGCCTCGCCAGCGAAGGTGAAGCCCCAATGTTCCTGACACAGGCGCGTGAGGTCTACGACGCCCTGAAAGTCCCGAAGAAATTACACATCTTCAGCATTAGGGAAGGTGCCGATGCACATTGCCAGGTCAACAACCCATCATTGATGCAAGAGGTCGTATACGACTGGCTGGACGAGACGCTCGGCAGATAGATTCTCGAAGCAGGCCGGTTGGCT
>CAZPCR010000251.1:0-5043 GCA_964585035.1 uncultured Anaerolineaceae bacterium | reverse complement strand
TTCCAATAAATCCGGTTCATAATATGAACCTATGGGGATATATTCACAATCCACATTTCTAGACCTGAGCAAATCTGCATATTGTTTCATAGTCAAGCAAACCAAATCAGCCTGGGTTGCCAGATTGGTAAGTAAACGCGCACCCCATAAGGCTAAAGCTCCCCCAGGAGCCTTTAACGTACGCAAGTCAGAAAACTCGACCAACTCATGTAAAGTAACCACGGTTGGGAACTCCCGGCGGGCAAAAAAGGGCGTAAGCAAACCAGATAAATTGGCCATCGGCGATTTACCAAATGCACTTGATCCTAAATTGAACCAAATCAGATCTGGTTTTAATCTCCGCAAGTGAGAGAGGATGGCCTGCCGGGTATTTAATTGCCCGGGGTACCACCCGACCTGGATATCAGTAATCCCGATATTTGGGGGGCGTTCTTTGTTAATGGAAGCCCCAGTAAGGACAGTTATCCTGGAGAATTGACCTGAAGCTGCCAATGTCCGGGTTATATGATATCCATACTGACCAATTCCGGTTATTGAGGGAGGAAACGGACTCACGATTACCAGATGCATAATAGGTGTTTGCAGATTCGTTATGGATATAAAGGTAAATCAGACGGTCACTAGATTATGAAAAGCTTCCATTATTTAATATTACCCCGTAGCCACAGGATCTGTGGAATAAAATTTAATGAAAAATCCATTCTACGCCACAAGGAGCAGGGTCAATTAATTAATTATTTTCAATCATCCATCCAATACCTGATTCAAAGGCAAATCCACTCCAAGATATAATAATCACATAAATCCATTCACAACAACCTCGGCGTTTATATTCTTAGATACGGCATAGTAACGTGAGCAACCTTTCAAGTCAATCCAATTTCCAGCCTAATTCCAACCGATTAATAATTGCTGCGCGAATTGGCTTTGCAATCACCATCGTTCTCATCCCGGTCAGATACCGCTGGGTATTACTCGCCAGACCCATGCCGCCACTTTATGACGATTACACCAACTTTTTATTATTTGCAGTCGACGTAGCCATGATAACAACCTTAATATTATGGACACTTACCATCTCCATCTGGCACCGCAAGCTCACGCTTGGACCACGCCATATTTGGATACCACTTGCAGGATTAACACTCGCAGGAGGAATATCGGCAATTTCAAGCTTCGATCCACTCCTCTCCATCTACCATGCTATACGCCTGATTTTATTATTTTGGTTTTACGTTTTTATTGTCAACGAGATCCATTCCGCGGCCTGGGTCCTGGTCCCAGTCGGTTTTCAAGTTGTAATTCAGGCTATCGTCGCCGTGGGTCAATTTTGGGTACAGCACTCCCTGGGACTCCAGAATCTAGGCGAACATCTTCTCGATCCCAGCGTATCGGGAATAAGCATAGTTTCTGCCAATGGGATTCGGTTGTTGCGCGCCTATGGTCTTAGTGATCATCCGAATATTCTTGGGGGATGCCTGGCTTTTAGCCTGGTGCTCTTATTCTCCGCGTATCTATACAGTGCCAAGCCTGCCCGCCTTCTGACAGCCATCCTGCCTGGTTTTCTGGCATTACTAATAACCTTTTCCCGATCAGCGTGGCTGGCATTTCTAGGTGGATCCTTCGTTGTTAGTGGCATGGTCTTAATCAGAGGACGGCGGAGCGCCTTGAGACGAATCTCATTGCTGTTTTTGATCAGCCTTTTTCTACTCATCCCTTTTATCATCGCATATTCAGGATTTTTTGGGACAAGGCTCAACGCAAACAACTCATTCAATACACCTTCCGAAGAACAACAGTCCATCGGTGAACGATTCCTGCTCATTAATTCGACCCTGCCTATTTTTCTGAAACATCCTTTTTTCGGCGTGGGGCTCGGTGCATCCCCGCGTGCACTGGAAGCCGCATTTCCTAATTTCCCGGTTGGATATGAACCGCCTCATTTTACTTTTTTCGACGCAGCCCTTGAGACAGGCATTCCGGGTGCTACTTTTTATATTACTCTGATTATTTCTCCTTTTTTAGTGTTCATCAGTAGGCGGGAGTCTATACTTTCCAACCCCCTGGCTTTGACTGTCATAGCCTTGTTGTTATCATTAACTATCGTTGGTTTATTTGATTACTACACCTGGTTTCTTGTCCCAGGAAGATTGTGGCAATGGCTGGCATGGGGACTGTGGGCAGTTGCATATAATCAGATCCCATCTCTCCCCCGTACCAATACCCCGGTAAATGTAAAGGACTCGCCTTGTCCATCGAATTAACTCAGCATGAACCCCCGATTTCCACGGTATTCCTAGAACAAGCCATCCTTGAAACTCTGGCGTATTCAGATATATTTGATTATCCCTTGCGAATCGAAGAGCTTCATCGCTATATTTCCCTGCCGGTCATTCGCTCCGAATTGATTGAAATTATTAATTATCGTAATGACTTAATAAAAATGCTTGACGGTTACTATTTTCTTGCCGGTCGTGAGCATTTGATCCCGCTACGGCAAAAACGTGAGGCCGCTTCCCGTCCCCTTTTCCAACGGGCGATCTGGTATGGCCGTATTCTTGCATCCCTGCCTTTTATTCGCCTGGTGGGGCTGACCGGATCGCTGGCCCTGCAAAACTGCGATGAGACTGCCGATATAGATTATTTACTGGTGACTACCCATGGGCGCGTCTGGATGGCACGCGCTTTTGCGCTGATACTTGGACGTTTAACTGCATTATTCGGTAATACCCTTTGTCCCAATTTGATAATCTCCGATCAAACGCTTGCGTGGCATAAGCAGGACCTATATTCTGCACGTGAGCTATGCCAGATGATACCGATTTTCGGGGCTGAAGTTTATGCGCAGCTCCGACAAATCAATTCCTGGACAAATTCTTTTCTACCGAATGCTTCCTCCGCGCCCGAGCTGGGCCAGAAAGAGCTTGCAGATCCACCCCTATTCCAGTCCTTATTTGAATGGCCATTACGAGGAGCATTCGGTGATCGCATAGAGGCCTGGGAAGGGGACCGTAAGATCAAACGCTTTACAAACCAGACCGGTTATGGACCGGAAACACAGTTCGATCGTAATATCTGCCAGGGAAATTTCGATCAACATGGGCTGCAAACAAAAACGGCTTTCGTGCGCCGTTTAACAAGCCTGGGGTTGTCAGTGAAGGACAAATGAATGAGTGAAATATTATTCGGCCAGTCTTATTACCTTCGATTCGATCCTAAACTTTGGGAAGCCATGCAGCCTTACCCACCTTTAGGCACTTTATACGCTGCAAGCTATTTGCGGCAGCGTGGCTATGATGTTGCTCTATTCGATGCCATGCTTGCCGAATCAGAGGAGGAATGGCAACAGGCATTAGACCATTACAATCCTGATTTTGCGATATTGTATGAAGACAATTTCAACTACTTGTCAAAAATGTGCCTACTGCGAATGCGCACAGCGGCATTCAAAATGATTGATATGGCGAAGGCGCAAGGTTGCGTCGTCATCACTGCCGGCGCGGATATGACCGATCACAGCGGCCTTTACCTCGAACACGGTGCAGACTTTGTCCTGCTCGGAGAGAGCGAGGAAACCCTAGGCGAGTTGATCGACTCGCTCACGGGCCGGTCAAGCCTGGACCCTCATCAAATAATCGGCCTGGCTTCACCTAAAACCCTTCACCCTTCCCGTAGACCCGATATCCGCGATCTTGATGCACTCCCCTTCCCCGCCTGGGAGCTGGTGGATATTCCACGCTATAGGAAAATCTGGGAGGAAAGGCACGGTTATTACTCGATGAACATGGTCTCCACGCGCGGCTGTCCTTATCATTGTAACTGGTGCGCAAAGCCGATATGGGGACAGCGTTACAATTTCCGCTCACCTGAAAATGTGGCCGCCGAACTAAAATGGTTGAAAGAAACCTATCACCCCGACCATATATGGTTTGCGGATGACATTCTTGGGCTCAAACCCGGGTGGATGGAAAAGTTTTCCAATTTTGTCAGACAGGCTAATGCGGTTGTTCCATTCAAGTGCTTACAGCGCGCCGATCTGGTCAACGATGGAGTTGCAGCTGCATTAAGAGAAGCCGGCTGCCAGACAGTCTGGATCGGGGCAGAATCAGGCTCCCAAAAAATCCTGGACGCCATGGATAAAGGGGACCAGGTGGAAGATATTTACAGAGCAGCTCGTTTACTCCGTAAAAATGGAATTGAAGTGGGTTTCTTCCTGCAATTCGGATATCCGGGCGAAGAATGGAGTGACATACAAAAGACATTAAAAATGGTGCGCGAATGTATGCCGGATGACATTGGTATCTCGGTCTCTTATCCTTTGCCCGGAACGAAATTCTTTGAACGGGTCAAACTTGAACTTGGTGAGAAACAGAATTGGGTCGACTCGGAAGATCTCGACATGCTCTATAACGGACCATTTTCCACCGAGTTTTACCGCGAATTACACAAACGCGTCCATCACGAATTTCGTTTACGTCGTGCGTGGCAGGAGCACAATATGGATAAAATTGTCCGTACACCTTATCATCTACTAGGTATCGCCCAGTCCGAGATAAAAATGTATTGGATTGACCATCAGCAGCAAGCCCAACCCGTCATTCCCCATCCACCTACTCCAAGGTAGGAAACCATGAGTTTTCCAAATTATCCCGATAAACTAAACAAAGAATCGCTGCTACAACCAGGGGCTATGTTCGCGTTCCGCCAAAGTATCGGCCAAATCAAAAAAATATCGCCTCCAGAAGGACTAATCGTCTGCCTTCAAAGAGGCCTGCCGGAAAGAATGCGATGGCAAATCCCGATCCAACGTGTAGGGCGAATGATGGCCGATCTTTATATGATCAAGAAAAGCCATGGCCGTGTAGCCGTGCTGACCACACTTGGCGAAGGCTCCCCAATGATATCTTCCCTTACGGAGGAATTAATTGCATTCGGAGTTAAGCGGGTTATCTCCATCGTTTGGGGCGGTGGGCTTCAACCAGGGTTAAAGTCAGGTGATATTGTCGTCTGCGACCGGGCTGTTCGTGATGAAGGCACCTCGCA
>CAZPCR010000250.1:0-5052 GCA_964585035.1 uncultured Anaerolineaceae bacterium | reverse complement strand
TAAACCACACGCTCCGCTGCTTGTGCGGGCCCCCGTCAATTCCTTTGAGTTTTAATCTTGCGATCGTAGTCCCCAGGCGGTGAACTTATCGCGTTTGCTTCGGCACCGATAGTGTTTAAGCCACCGACGCCAAGTTCACATCGTTTACAGCTAGGATTACCGGGGTCTCTAATCCCGTTTACTACCCTAGCTTTCGTGTATGAGCGTCAGAAACAGTCCAGAAGATCGCCTTCGCCACTGGTGTTCCTCCCGATATCTACGCATTTCACCACTACACCGGGAATTCCATCTTCCTCTACTGCTCTCAAGTCTGGTAGTATTGAACGACCTCTCCTAGTTAAGCCAGGAGATTTCACGCCCAACTTACCGAACCGCCTGCACACGCTTTACGCCCAGTGAATCCGGATAACGCTCGCCTCCTACGTTTTACCGCGGCTGCTGGCACGTAGTTAGCCGAGACTTATTCCTGAGATACTGTCCTTTCTCATCTCTCAGAAAAGCACTTTACGACCCGAAGGCCTTCATCATGCACGCGGCGTTGCTGCATCAGGCTTTCGCCCATTGTGCAATATTCCCTACTGCTGCCACCCGTAGGTGTATGGACCGTGTTTCAGTTCCATTGTGGGGGGTCACCCTCTCAGGTCCCCTACCCGTCGTCGCCTTGGTAGGCCGTTACCCTACCAACTAGCTGATGGGACGCAGGTCCCTCCCAAAGCGCATTGCTGCTTTAGACATCGGTTTCTAGATCCGATGACCACATGCGGTATTAGCAGTCCTTTCGAACTGTTATCCCACACTTTGGGGCAGGTCACCAACGCGTTACTCACCCGTTCGCCACTAGGATACCCTCGTATTGCTACAAAGGCACCTCGTTCGACTTGCATGTATTAGGCACGCCGCCAGCGTTCATCCTGAGCCAGGATCAAACTCTCCGCCAAAAATCACACTCTTACGAGTGTAAAAGTTACACGGAAATAGTACTGGATTGACAAGGTTGTGTTGCTTCCTATCACTTTTCAGTTGTTAAGGTGCCGTCTAAAAAACGATGGATATGATCCGCCGCTCGCCGCCTGTCAAGTCCTTCTAAACAGACGAAAATACCGATGCTGCTTTCTGCATCGGCTTGTCAGACTGCAAAACCTCAATCGGCTTGTGTCTCTGACTGGAGACGCCCTATTTTCAGTTTTCAATGATCTGTCAGGGGGACGAGATCGTTTTGAATTTCACTGGCGAATGATGATTATACGCTATTCAAGTACTTTGTCAATAGATTTTTGAGCTTTCTACCTTAAAATATTGTGATTGGTGTCGTGTAAAACCAAGCCGGCCCTTGCCCTCTTCTGTCTTCAAAGATGGAAAACATATTTATACCACATCCATGCTATTTCACATTACAATTACTTTGAATCAATCCAGCAGATTTATCTTCACCAGAAGTACAGGGACAATGGGACAAATCGAGCCAACCGGGAGGGACGAACCTCAAAAAGGACCACAGGTACGGCATTTCGCCGTTACAAAAATCAAGCATGTCTATCAGCTTACTATTCTCAGCAGCCTGATGGTGCTGGTCGTTTATGTGTGGCTGGTCAGTTGCGGACTTTGGACGAAATGGCCTGCCACCACTACTTATTACGATCAGCTTGCCACCTCCTTCAGCCACGGGACCCTGGCTCTGGAAACAAAACCGAACCCCGCCCTGCTTGCCCTCCCTAATCCTTATGATCCGAGCGCTCGCACCGGCATTCAAACGCCAACGGATATTTCCCTCTACAACGGTAGATTCTATCTTTACTTTGGCCCGTTCCCCGCCCTTCTTTTAATGATAGCCCGAATTCTCCCGCTCGGGGAGATCGGTGACCAGTATCTTGTTTTTATCTTCGTATCAGGACTATTAATATTTCTATCGCTCCTGCTCGTTAGAATCAAGGAACGTTTTTTTTCGGAACTATCCCCCTGGTTGGTACCCGCAGGTATCCTGACCGCCGGACTGATTTGCCCGGTCGGCTGGGTTTTAGGTCTCCCCACGGTTTACAATGCGGCGATTACCGGGGGGGAATTTTTCTTCATGGCGGGATTTTATTTTGCATTTAGGGCAATGGATCGTCCTTCGATTTCAAATTGGATGCTTGCAACTGCCGGTGTATTTTGGGCCGCGGCTTTAGGTTCAAGAATCACACAGATCCTGCCTATCGGATTCATGACACTGATGGTAGCGATATGGATCGTGGGCAAATATAGACGAACGGGTAAATTCTCCGGGTTGATCCCTTCCTTGCTGTCATTAGGGCTTACACTCGGCATCGGACTGGCCGGTTTGGCTTGGTATAACTGGGCCCGCTTTGGCTCGGTATTCGAGACCGGTATTACCTATCAACTTGCCGGCCCATTCCTGCAAAAATATCATCAGGATATCTTCTCCCCTGTTTATATCGTTCAGAATATCTACAATTATCTGCTGATCCTGCCCAAATTGAAAGGCGTTTTCCCATTTTTAATTCCGGTCTACGGAAATATTAAACCCATCCTCTCATTTCTTCCCCTACCCAGCCTCTATTATTCCCAGGAGATCACTGGTTATATTTTTAACGCGCCGTTTATCCTGTTCGCGCTCATACCGACGGTCAGTCTCTTCTCAACCTCAAGGCGGCAGCCGAAAAACCTGCCGGATATAGGCGACAAGTCTATATTCAATTGGTTGGTGATCGGCTTGTTAGGTTCATTCCTGTTTGGTTTCGCGTTCTTTTTGGTGTTTTTCTGGGTGGCGATGCGTTATTTTACAGACTTTATTCCAAGCCTGGCATTACTCAGTATCATCGGGTTTTGGCAGGTCCAGGTTTATTTCGACAGGCGCCCTGTTAGACAGTTTGTGTTTATTCTGATTGGGCTCGGCTTGATCGCGTTCTCCATAATCTCCAGCAACCTCATCGCACTATCCATTAATTCAGGTCGGTTTAGGTCGTTCGATCCGATACTCTGGAGACAGCTTGTAAATTTTATCCGATAGAAGACTGGAGTTCGTCCCAAACGCGACCTGTGCAAAATGATTATGCTGCCCAAAAATAAAAATCCGAGATAAGTTTCAAGAATTTGATAGTTATAATTCCGTCCTAAGAATTGGATTATGAAATCACTTAAATTGACTTTACAGTGTTTTTTTTATCTATTCGTACTATTCCTTTGTTTAAGCAGAAGTGCCCATTGGGGGTTCAGCCACGATGAAAACCAATTTATCGCTGCCGGACAGCTCCTTTCAGATCATGGTCTTCTTCCCTATATAAACTATCCATACACCCACATGCCTTACGGTGCGATTTTCTATGCCATCACAGCCAGGATATCAAACTATGATTATGTGGCTGCCAGGGTATTGAACTCCTTTGCGTGGTTGATTTGTTGTCTATTAATTGTTATTATTTTTAAACTTTTTGGTTCGACAAAATCCTCCATTGCCATTCATGTTTGGGAGTGCGTGATTGTATTTATATTCCTCAATCATCCAAGCATGACATTAATAGCTGGTGAAGCTTTAAATCATTCCCTGGCCTCCGTTTTCAGCCTGCTCGCTTTAATGTTTTTTATTCTATTCGTACAACAAAGATATTCACCTCCCTGGATGGCCTTCGGATGCGGTGTCTGTATTAGTTTGGCAGCATTCATTCGCTTTAACTACGCCAGCCTGATCGCGGTCTTATTCCTGTTGTTTTTGACCTATAAACTGGTTCTTAATCCACCCCGGATTTTAAGTTCTTTTTTATCGTTCTCAGCCGGTTTGTTAACAGCCGCACTGCCTGCCCTGGTGCTATTTGTTCTTGCTCCCAACCCGTCCTATTATGGAAATATTGTTTATACCAGACTGAATACGATTTACTATCAGGAATTACATTTCACATCGGGTATGCTCCTTAGCTCAAAAATAAGAGGATTCCTCTCTGGCACCTTTTCTTCACCGCTCAATTTCATCCTTTACACTTTATTGATATATGTGGGGATCACCTCTTTTGTCCTTTATCTCAGAAGAAAATCATCTGTGGATCTCAATAATTTGGCGGTGGCTACCTTTGCTTTTACGTTATTTCTGACCGCCTTCGCGCCCACGCCTATCCAGCAGCAATATTTTTTTGCTCCCGTTCCTTTCCTGGTTATTATCCTGGCTCTCATGGGATTAAAACTAAGCAAAAAAAACATTTTGGTTTTCTACATGGCGGTCTTGCTCTTGCTTTTTGCTATGGATCCGAAGCTTAGGGTTGCAAATCCCTTGGATGAGTTTAAATACTTATCCAACCCTTCTCAATCGACCCCCATCCAGGTCCATGACTTCGCGGAGGAAATAAAACAATACGTACCTAAAGGCAGGATATTAACCCTTATTCCGATGATACCTCTGGAAGCTGGCTATGATATCTATCCGTTCACTGTGACGGGACCGTTCTCATGGCGGACCTCATTGCTGTTAACTTCTCAACGCCGCACAACATATGGTGTTATATCGCCCGAAGAATTACCCGTTATATTGAAAAAGGACCCCCCGGATGCAATTTTGACCGGTTTCGAAGACACAAATGCTGGGTTTATAAGGAACGATCCGGGCACACTCGAGACCCCCTTTGTCAATTACGCAAAAGAAAATAGCTATACACCGATATCCTTATATCCATCATTCATTGGTCACCCAATCACACTATGGGTCAAACCAAATTGAGGCATTTTAGTATCGGGCTTTTCCGATCTTATCCCTAATCCATCGCCTGTCTTCCGGATAATGCCTTCAAAAGTGTGTTCTGGTCGGCATATTCCAGGTCACCGCCCATCGGTAAGCCCCGCGCTAACCGCGTTACCTGTATGCCATAAGGTCGCAGTTGCTGCTGCAGGTACAAAGCCGTGGCGTCGCCCTCCATACTGGGGTTGGTTGCCAGGATCACCTCACGTACCTCGCCTTTGGCCACCCGCCCGATCAGTGGCTTGATCTTGATATCGTCCGGTCCAACACCCTCGATCGGAGATAGGACCCCGTGCAGGACGTGATACCTTCCATTATATGCACCCGTGCGC
>CAZPCR010000249.1:0-5061 GCA_964585035.1 uncultured Anaerolineaceae bacterium | reverse complement strand
GTCGATCGATTTATTGTATACCAACCTATATCTGAACCTGGATATAGCATAGCCTTGGTTGTTCCTACCCAAGAATATCTCTCGAGTGCTGCCCTGGGAAAGGAACAAATCTCCGAGGCCACAACGAACACCCTGCAATCAAGTTTTGTTCTCGTGGCAGTAATTTTAATGTTTGCGCTTCTGGCTGCTGTTTTAATTGGCAATGCGCTAACATCGCCGCTTATCGCATTAACTGAAACCGCAGAAGAGATCACCGCCGGCAACCTCAATGCCGAAGTCAATGTCAAGAGCAGGGATGAAATCGGGATGCTCGGCAAAACACTGAACACCATGACTTCTACCTTGAGAGATTTGATCCAATCCCTTGAACAGAGGGTAAAAGACAGGACACACGCCCTCGAAATCGCCTCTGAGACAGCAAACCAGCGTGCTTCACAGTTTGAGGCCATAACGCAGGTTACGCGCGCCATTAGTTCGATCCGGAACATGGAAGAACTAATGCCTCAGGTCGCATCCTTGATCAGCAACTATTTTGGTTTTTACCATGTCGGTATCTTCTTGAACGATGAGAACGGCAAAAACGTCTATCTTATTGCATCGAATAGCGAAGGTGGGCGTAGAATGCTGGCCCGCCATCATAGCCTCAAGATCGGCGAACAGGGTATGGTCGGTTATGTAGCTGCAAGAGGCGAGGCCCGTGTGACTCGCAACGTTGGCCAGGACTTGGTATTCTTTAATAATCCTGACCTGCCCGAGACAAAATCTGAAGCGGCACTGCCCCTTCATACCGGTAACATAATAATCGGCGTTCTCGATGTGCAGAGCAGAAAAGAGGATGCATTCTCCCAGGACGAAATAGATATTCTGGCAATCATGGCAGACCAGGTCAGCCTTTCGATTGAAAATACTCGCCTTTTCGAGATAACCCGCAGGTCCCTGATGGAAGCTGAGACGTTATATCGCCAATATCTTCATGAAGGATGGTCGCGATTGCCTCACGAGGAACAGGTAACTGGCTACCGTTACACGCAGCGCGGTTCCGCTCCTTACCAATCAACGGTTTCATCCGATAATGCTAACAGGCTCGTCAATGCAGGAAGTGAAAATCAACCCGAACAGGTGTCGGTTCCAATAAAATTGCACGGGGAAACGATCGGAAGTTTAATGGTTAAATCTCCTGAGGGATCGACTTGGAACCAGGACCAAATGGATCTGATCCGCGCAGTGGCTGAACGCGTTGCTCTCTCGGCGGAAAATGCCCGCCTATTTGACGAGACCACTCGTCGTGCAGAACGCGAGCGTCTCGTTACTGAAATCACATCGAAAATACGAAGTACAAACGACCCTGAGGAAATGATCAGGACCGCACTCGAAGAATTACGAACCGCCCTCGGGGCAACCCAGATCCAGGTAATTCCGCAGGTGGTGTCGGCTTATCAAACCAATAATTCCGAAGATACCTCTTTTACTCAAAAAGAACCTGGCCATACGCAGCGTGGAAATGGAGCAAATAAATGACTTATATTATTGCGGTTTCAAACGAAAAAGGAGGGGTCGCCAAAACGACAACCACGCTTTCGTTAGGTGGAGCTTTGGCAGAGGCTGGCAATAAAGTATTAGTGATGGATCTTGACCCCCAGGCAAACCTTACTCTTGCACTGGGTATCGAGCCGGGCTCAGCAGCGGTCACTTCGAGCCATATCTTGATTGAATCTGCCCCCTTGATGAGTGCCAGACTCGCAACTGAAATTAATAATCTTGATCTGATACCTTCCCATGCCAGCATAGAAAGTGCTGAACAATTCCTACCAGTGCGCACTCATTACACGTCGGGGTTAAAACGTGCAATTGATGCTGCATCACCTTTGCCATACGACTATATAATATTCGATTGCCCCCCATTTCTGGGCGCTATTACTACCAATGCGTTAAGTGCCGCCGATTTGCTTATCATTCCAACACAAGCAGAGTATTTTTCGGCCTATGCCCTGAGAAATATGATGGGGATTATCCGTCGCGTCAGGCAGGAAAGTAATCCAAATCTCGGTTATCGGATCATTATTACTCTTCTGGATCGCAGGAACCGCACTCATCGTAACATCCAGGAACAACTTCAAAATACTTTTGGAGAAGGTCTTTTTAAGACGGTAATCGAAATCGACACAAAGTTACGGGAGAGCCCAATAGCCGGCTTGCCAATTACTCGTTATAGACCTGGCGCTCGAGGTTCCCAGCAGTACCGCGAAATGTCGCAGGAGCTTATGGAATATGTCAAAGAAAAAAATCAACAACCGGCTTAATCATATTTTTGACGATCTGCCTAATGAGGCGACCGAGCCGCCCAAGCAGGTCAGGAAATTACCGGCGACAGGCACGCTTTCACCGGCAAGGATTCCGGCTACCCGCTCGAAAGCTAACCAGCCTAAATCTCTCAGCGGCCATACGGGCGATTCCCCAACAATCAATCCTGCGATCTCAGATAACACGGGCTCCATGTCGCTTGCGTTTCGCAGTGACGAGAAGAATTGGTCTACATTGCGCGTCATTGACGAAACCGCTTCCCACGCCTGGGCCTCGGAAGAACAAATGCTCGTCAAGCAGGTCGCCGACCAGCTTTCCCTGGCATTGGAAAATGCAAGATTATTTCAAGAGACCAAAAGGGTCGAAGAAGCTCTTAAGAGACAAAATGAATATCTCGGGGCAGCCGCCGAGATTGGCCGATTGGTTACCTCGACTCTCGACCTTAATACGATTTTTAGCCGTACTGTAAATCTGGTGAGCGAACGGTTCGGATATTATCACGCTGCCATATTTGTAGTTGAAGAGACTGGTTTTAACGCAATTCTTCGTGAAGCCACCGGTGCCGTGGGTGTCGCAATGAAAGCAAATGCCCATAGCTTCCCCATCAATGATAAATCGGTTGTAGGGAAAGTGACATTAACAGGTGAACCGGTAATCGTCAACGACACTAGAAAAGATTCTACTTATAAATTGAATCCGCTTCTCCCGGAAACCCTGGCAGAAGCTGCGATCCCCTTACGTGTGGGTAGTCGCATTATTGGGTCTATGGATATTCAATCCACCCTGGCCGATGCCTTCGAGAAGGACGATCTTAGTGTACTGCAAATCTTGGCAGATCAAGTAGCGATCGCTATAGATAATGCCCGCTCATATGAACTTTCGCAGCAAGCCGTTAGTGAGATGCGCGAAATTGACCAACTGAAAACTCAATTCCTGGCAAATATGAGCCATGAGCTGCGTACGCCGCTTAATTCTATCATTGGGTTTTCTCGGGTGATCCTGAAAGGGATTGACGGACCAGTGACCGATCTTCAACAACAAGACCTCACGGCTATCTACAATTCCGGTCAGCATCTTCTCGGGTTAATAAATGACATTCTTGACCTATCGAAGATCGATGCGGGCAAAATGGAACTTTCTTTCGATGAGATAAACATAACCGATATCATTTCAAGTGTGATGTCCACTGCCAGTGGTCTGATTAAGGACAAACCGATCAAACTTGTTCGTAATATTCAGGACGATCTGCCGGTGGTACGCGCCGATGCGATTCGCGTACGCCAGGTATTGCTTAACCTCTTGTCGAACGCCGCCAAATTCACCGATCAGGGTGATATCAACGTGGACGCTTCTGTTCAGCCTGGTCCCGCAGGTGTCGCTGAGATCCTGATCAGTGTCTCGGACACAGGAATCGGTATTTCAGAGGAAGATCAGGGAAAATTATTCCAGGCTTTCTCCCAGGTTGACAGTTCTCCCACCCGCAAGACGGGCGGCACAGGGCTTGGCTTATCGATCAGTCAGCAGTTGATCCAAATGCACGGTGGACGGGTCGGTGTTCATAGCGAAGTAAATAAAGGCAGCACCTTCTTCTTTACTCTGCCAATATACCGCAATAAAACGGAAAAAGTTGAGTCTTCAGGCACGAAAATAATTCTTGCAGTCGATGACGACCCACAAGTTATCGCGCTCTATGAACGATATCTACAGCCTCAGGGGTATCAGGTAGTCGCTTTGATGGATCCGTCCAGGGCGGAAGAACGTGCGCGCCAGATCAAACCATTTGCCATAACCCTGGACATTATGATGCCGGGGTACGATGGTTGGCATGTCCTTCGTGATCTAAAAAACGGAGCGGAGACTCGCGATATTCCTGTCATTATCTGTTCGATTATCGAGGAACAGGAACGCGGGTTTAGCCTGGGCGCGGCAGACTATTTATTGAAGCCAATTCTCGAAGAAGATTTGCTCAGTGCGTTGGACCACCTCAATGGCGATGGTGCGATCAAGGAAGTCCTAATAATTGATGATGATCAAAACTCATTGAGATTGATGGAAAAGATCTTAAATGACCATAAACAATATAAGGCGGTTCTGGCGCAAGGCGGCAAACAAGGGTGGGATATGATCACTTCCCACGCTCCTCAAGCCTTGATCCTTGATCTGTTCATGCCCGAAATGGACGGATTTACTATCCTTGAAAAAATGAGGGAGAACGCAAAACTGAGAGATATTCCGGTTATCGTGGTCAGCGGCGGTGATTTAACTTCCAGCCAGCAGGTGCAGCTTACGGAATTTGGCAAACGCCTTATCAGTAAAAGTTCCCTAAATGAAAAAGATTTATTGGACACGATAGAGCATGCTTTAAACCGCCTTAATACCAAAAAGTAGAGGGCTCAACAGGTATGTCGTTTCTCATCAAGTGCCTCGATTGTGGGCATACAACTCCTTACTTCCCTACGTCTTCCAATTGCCCACGTTGCAATAGTCAATGGCGTGAAGCCGAATACGATTACGAGACACTTGCGAAGATCTTGCCGCTCCAGATTTCCAATCGGCCTTTTGATCTATGGCGGTACCGGGAACTTCTTCCCGTCCGGAACTCAAATCCATTACTTTCCCTTGGCGAGGGAGGAACTCCTCTCATTCAAGCCGTAAACCTTGGAATGATGCTTGGTACACCGAACCTGTTTATAAAGGATGAACGTCAGGGTCCAACAGGCTCTTTCAAGGATCGGCAGGCAGCGGTCACGATAGCTGCGC
>CAZPCR010000248.1:0-5075 GCA_964585035.1 uncultured Anaerolineaceae bacterium | reverse complement strand
AATATCTAGCCGAGATAGCTCAGTTGGTAGAGCACGCGACTGAAAATCGCGGTGTCCCCAGTTCGATCCTGGGTCTCGGCACTCTCGGCTAGCAACAACGGCCAAGACTTGCGGGCGTGGTTCAGTGGTAGAACGTCTCCTTGCCAAGGAGAAGGTCGTGGGTTCGAATCCCATCGCCCGCTCTTTTTATCGGCGTCGTGGCCAAGTGGTAAGGCAAGGGTCTGCAAAACCCTCATCACGGGTCCGAATCCCGTCGACGCCTCTCTAACGAGTTTGTAATGGACTCGTTTTTGTTTTACAACATACCCGGTTTCATCGCGGGGGTTAATGCCAATCCAGACCAATACGCGTACATGTATAAAAAAGCGAGAGGAATGCCTCGCTTTTCCTAATTATTTTCAACTTGGATTTCGGTAAACCAAATAAAGATAATCCTACCAGGCCCAACCGCACGGTCTGGTTTATGCTTGAAACTTATGCACATGGGTGAATAAGTTTGTTCCTGTATTTTATAAAAAGTCCTATAATGGGGTTGTTATATCATTTGATAATCAAGCATTCTAATGAAAAGCTCCCAACGTAGTTTAGCGGGTCGAGTAGCCGTCATTTATATCATAATCGGGGGGTTATGGATTTTATTGTCCGACCAAATTGTGGCGTTGCTTATAAAAGATCCCACGGGATTGACAATAATTCAAACATATAAAGGGTGGTTTTTTATCCTGATTACCGGCTTAATATTGTTTTATTATCTCAGCCGCCAGAATAATAAAATTATAGCCAGTCAGGAGGACTTCAGTAATATCTTCGATCAAGCTCCGGAGGGGATATTCAGGTCTACCCTGGATGGCCGCTATATTAAAGTCAATCCGGCGATGGCCCGCATTTACGGATACGACTCGACCGATGAAATGGTCTCGACCATAATAGATATCGGCGAACAGATCCAGGTGATTGCCAGGGTGCAGGGATTATTCAACGAAAATCTATTGCGGAATGGTTTCGTGGATAAATTCGAAACAAGGAATTATTGCAAAGATCGCACCGTCATTTGGACGTCCACAAGTGCACGACTCGTTGTTGATAAAGATAAGAATTTCTCTTATGTTGAAGGGTTTGTCGTCGATATTACGAATCGGAAACTTACTGAAAAAGTCCTGCGGGAAAGCGAGATCCAATATCGTCGTCTGGTGGAACATTCGCCTTTTGCGATAGTGGTTTTAAGAGAAGGTGTACTGGTTTATTTGAATGAAGCCGGATTGAAACTCATGGGTGCAATTTCCTCAGAAGAGTTGTCCGGTATTCCAATTATAGATTTTGTGCATCCGGATTCCCACCGAAGAATAACGAAAATGTTGCGGGATTTACAAAAAGGCCTGGAATCTCCTGGTCTTGAAGAGAAATTCGTCCGCAAAGACGGGTCGATCGTCAATGTGGAGATAACTGCCTATCCATTTGTCTATAAAAACGAACCCGCAGTTCAAGTCGTTATCCGGGATCAGACAGAACAAAAACGAGCTGAGGAAGCCCTTCGCACAAACGAGGAAAGACTTCGAGGCATTGTAGATCATACACAAAATATCTATTTTTCAAGGACAACCGATAATGCCTTCACTTATATAAGTGCACAGGTAAAGGATATTTTGGGTTACGAACCAGAAGACTTGCTCCGGAACTGGCAGGATTTATTTACGGACCATCCGGTCAATCAGAGAGGTATCGAACTTGCCAAAAAAGCATTCGATACCGGGAGCATCCAGGATCCATATATTCTTCAGTTAAAGGCAAAAAATGGTAAACGTGTTTGGGTGGAAGTTCGCGAAACGCCTGTCGTAAGGGAGAATAAAACTGTTGCAATAGTTGGGGCGCTTACCGACATTACAGATCGTAAAAAAGGAGAGGAAGACCTCGAGCGGCGCCTCGCAGAGCTGACTGTTTTACACGCCGTTGCCATGGCGGGGTCACAGAGTACTAGTGAAGATGAAGTCATTAAACGTACCACCCAAATTGTCAGCGGTATGTTGTATCCAGATAATTGTGGAGTTTTTCTCCTTAACGACCTCCGGAATACACTCAAATCGCATTCTTCATATTGGGGTATAAACTTCGAAAGCGCCTGGTATGAATTGCCCTTGTCCCTCGGGATTAGCGGTCAGGTTGTGGTGACTGGACGTTCTATTCGGACAAATGACGTAACACAACATCCGGCATATATCGAAACCACATCTGGCGTCCGGGCAGAATTATGCGTCCCTATTCGTGTAAATGAAAAGATCATTGGTGTCTTCAATGTCGAAAGTAGAAAAATAAATGCTTTCGATGAGGAAGATGAACGCGTATTGAATACCATTGCGGGGACCTTGGGAACAGCCATCGCAAGAATTCGTTCCCTGGTAACCGAACAAAAACGTCGTGAAGAGGCTGAAAACCTACGGGAAGCCACCGGTGCTATAACTAGGACTATAGAACTTGAGAAGCTATTCGTTGTCATCCTCGAGTCTTTATCTAAACTGGTTCCTTTTACTAGTGCTTCCATTGAATTAATAGATCGGGAACATATTGAAATCGTCGCCGCGTACGGGTTGCCGGAGCCTTTCCGGTTTATTGGAAAAAAGTATCGTTTTCAGCCCGAAAAATGGGCTACCGATATCCGAATGCCTGTCATTATTCCAGATGTTCAGTTGGACGACCGTTTTGAAAAATTTGAAGGTACAGAGTATATCCGTGGCTGGATGGGTATCCCGATGCTCGCTCAAAATAATGTAATTGGTTATCTGAATTTCGATAGCGAGGTAGTTGGTTTCTATAACGAAGGCCAAGCTGCTCTCGTGCAAATATTCGCCAATCAAGCAGCCTCCGCTATTGAAAATGCTCGGCGTTTTCAGGAGGTGAGTCGAAGGGCTGAAATAATAGGGCAAATGGCCAAAATAGCAAATATCATTGCTACCACCCGGGAAATTGGGCCTGCACTCGATGAAATTGCCATTCGATCCCTCGAACTGCTCAAAGCCAGCCACATTGCGATTTATCTTTTACAGGATGACAACAGAACGCTTAAAACAATCACTGCCAAGGGGTCTTTCCGAGAGGAATTAATGTCTGACTCTTTCAAGATAGGAGAAGGGATCACTGGCAGTATTATTGCAACAGGCAAACCCGAGATCATAGACGATACTAGATCGCATCCGTCAAGGATCGTTATTCCTGGCACTTCGGAAGAAGACAGCCGGCTTGAGACAATGATGGTTTCGCCATTGGTGCTGCGCGGAAAAACCATCGGCGCCATTAATGCATGGAGATTGCGATCAAATGGGTTGTTCAATGATTCAGAGTTGAATTTTCTTGTCAGCATTGCTCATCAGGCTTCCATCGCTATCGAATCTGGTCGTCTTTTCCAGGAAACCGTTCGGCAAGCACAGGAAACTTCTGCAATTGCAGAAGTTGGCCGGGACATATCCGCAACCTTGGAATTGAAGGTCGTGCTTGAAAGGATAGCCTCCTATGCCAAAGATCTCTTGAACGGCGAAACTAGCGCAGTCTACCTGGCTGATCCAAACAAATCAAGTTTGCACGCCATAGCGGTAATTGGTGCCGATGCCGAAGAGATCAAGAACGATCCACTCCAATTGGGAATAGGCATCCTCGGAAATATTGCTATTAAAAAAATTGGCGAGATCGTTAATTATTCTTCCGTGGATCCTAGGACGATACTTATTAAAGGCACAGTAGTCAACCCATTTGAACATATTATGGGAAGCCCGATCATCTTAAAAGATTCTCTTACAGGATTACTTGTGATTTGGCGATCTGGTGCTGACAAAGAATTTAAAGATTCCGATTTGAATTTTCTTGGCGATCTTGCTCAACAAGCCGCGATTGCAATCGAAAATGCCCGGCTCTACGAAGCAGAACAACTTCGCCGCCAGGAAGCTGAAAAACTCAGGTTGGCGGCTACCACGATTGCATCATCTCTAAACTTAAAGGAAATACTGGATATTCTATTGAAGGCCATGAAAGACGTTGTGCCATATGACAGCGCCTCGATTCTCTTGGCGGAAGGTGATAAGGTACGAATCGTTGCCGCCCAGGGACTACCCAATATCGATCAAGCTATCAATGGTTTGTTTCCCGCTAATAATAAACTATTGAAACATCTCCGGGAAATTAACCAGCCGTTAATCCTTGAGGACGCCCAATTGGATGACCGTTTCGAGACCTGGTCAGCAGCGGATTTTGTCCGAGGCTGGATGGGTATTCCATTGGTCGCGCGCGGGCAGATACTTGGTTATATCACCTTGGATAGCTTCACGCCGGCTGCCTTCAACACGGATATGACAGACCTTGCCCAGTCATTCGCCCACCAGGCTGCAACCGCGATTGAAAATGCACGGCTATTTGAGAACCTCCAAAAATCCAACCTTGAACTTTCCGAGGCTTATGATACTACTTTGGAGGGATGGGGCAAGGCGCTAGAGTTACGGGATAAGTAAACTCAAGGCCATACGATGCGCGTGACCGAACTAACGCTGAAGCTGGCCTGGAAACTTGGCATACGCGAACCCGAAATGACCCACGTTCGTCGAGGCGTGCTTATGCATGATATTGGGAAAATGGGCGTACCAGATCGAATTTTGCATAAAAAGGCCCCCCTCACTAAAAGAGAATGGTTGGCAATGCGCGAACATCCTCGATATGCTTATGATCTTCTTTATCCGATAACTTATCTCCGGCCCGCGCTCGAAATAGCTTATTGCCACCACGAAAGGTGGGACGGCACCGGCTATCCACGCGGTCTCAAGAACGTAGAAATCCCTCTGGCGGCCCGCATTTTCAGTGTTGTTGATGTCTGGGATGCCTTGATGTCAGATCGTCCCTATCGTGCCGCCTGGCCAAGAAATAAAGTTATAAACCATATTCGAAAACAATCAGGCTTCCACTTCGATCCCCAGGTTGTCGAACTCTTTCTTAATATGATGGAACAGGAAAATAATAATAATGAGGCTGGTGATCTATCCTACTTAAAAATTATTTCACCCTGACAAAACGTCGTTTCCCCGCCTGTAAAATGCCGGGAT
>CAZPCR010000247.1:0-5097 GCA_964585035.1 uncultured Anaerolineaceae bacterium | reverse complement strand
GCCAGCATGCCGAAACAGCCTGCGATCATCATATCGCCGAAGGGGACGGCAAAATATGGTTTCAAGGTAGGCGCTCCTCCTCCGCCCAGGAACATCGAACGCCTCGGCCCGGTGACAATTACATCAAAATCATCTTTCCCAAATTTAATCGGTTCCATGTTGTAGATCAGGGCGCCATGTCCCTTATCTTTGAATACATCTTCATTTTTGAGTGAGCCATCAGCCAGGGCGCGGAGGAGGGACTCAAGTCTTGGTAGGTCGATTTCTCCGGTGTGATGTTCGAAAACCCCCTCGATACCGTTTTGTCCTAGCTTGAAAGCTAATGTGTGGAAGTTGCCGATATTTGCAATTAATTTGTGTGACCGCTTTGCAGCAACCGGGTCGAAGGTCGCACCGAGTATGGCTGCCGGTGCGGTGTCCATTACGATCAGCGGAGAATCGACTCCGGAAGCCGAGTCAACAACAGATTGCAATCGCGTCATGCTTACCGGGATTTTGGAGGAAAGGTATGCAAATGCTGAAAGAGTATTATTTTCTCTGATGCGCTGGTCGAGATAGTCGAATCGGAATCGTCGGTCGGAAACTCCGGTAGGCGCCGCACCATGATCAAAGACGGCGACTACTGCAGCATCCAGGTCGTGCAAGGAAATACCGAATCGGCTAAAGGTTTCGGAAATTGACGCAAAGTCAAAATCACGCATTTCGATGCGAATGACATCTGATGGCAGATGCCCGGCTTCATCTTCTGAGACGATCTTGATCCCTGCCGCTTCCACTTTTTTAAGTTCGTCATCAAGAGTACGCGCCGCGTCTTCAGTGGCGTATACCGAAAGGCCGGCGCGAGCATGGCCCTCGGTAGCCCAAGCGGAGGGCCCCCCACCCATTTGATGCCCGGTAAGCAGGATGGGCATTCGCGAGAGGGTTGCGGCTTTAATTCGCCGGTGGACGATCATGGTCGGCGAGGGTAAAACCATTTTGAAACCGTTCTCTATATCAAGCCTGGAATCATAGAGGAAGATATCCTGTGTGCCTGTGCCGATATCAACCGATAAAATTTTCATGGAATGATTATATACAAAAAAGCTGAGGTCGTCGCTTTATTAACAAATAACTTTTTATTCCTCATTCTCGTGTCATTTATGACCAAACCCATCATTTTCACTTCGATTTACCCCAAAAATCCAATTTACCAATTCCCATTCCCCATGTATAATCTTTTTAGTCGCCCCATAGGGGGCTTTGTTGAGGTGCTATGGCATTACGCGGAAACTTGCGCGATTTCACGGTTACACAATTGCTCAACCTTATTAACCTGGCGCAGAAGACCGGCACCCTGGTTGTAGACGGGCCGTCTGAGCAGGCGCATATAGCTTTCCGTGATGGAAAACTGGCTTATGCTCGCATCGGCAAGGAAGATAACGGGTTGGCTGCCATATTGCATAAAGCCAACAAATTAAGCGTCAACCAGTATAGGACCATCGGCGAAAGGGCAGGGAATATGACCGATAAAGAACTAGGCCTATTACTCATCAATGCTGGTTACGTTTCCCAGGACGAAATCCTGTTAAATTTACAGGTTTATTTTACCGACGTTATCCGCCGGCTGTTTACATGGGTGGAGGGTACGTTCCGTTTCGAGAATGAACTCTTGCCACCCGATGACCGGATTAACGTAAAACTCAACCTCGAAAACCTGATCATCGAAGGGTCCCGCCAACTGCGTGAATGGGAGACGCTGCAGGACGAAATACCCAGCCTCGACCTCGCACTCAAGTTCACCGACCGGCCGATGACGAATTTAAATCTAAGCGTCGAAGAATGGCGGGTGGTCAAGTATATCGACCCGAAGAATACGATGAAGCAGATTGCGTCAGCGGCGAAATTGAATGACATGGAAATCCGCCGCATTATCTATGGGTTGATCCAGGCTGGGTTGGTTGAAATGTCGCGCCCTACAACGGCACCGCTCCAGTTAAATCCAAAAATGTTCCCAACCCAGGATAAACAGGAACAGCGGAATCTGATAAACAAATTGATCGGGCGTATCCAGAAGATATAAACTTAATCCTGCAGGACAAAGAGGAATTATGCAAACGGTCAAAATGGTGGTCACAGGTCCCTTCAGCGCTGGCAAGACCCAGTTTATACAAGCCGTCAGCGAAATTGAAGTGGTCGCGACCGAACGAAAGATAAGTAGCAAAGTCGAGCGTTCTGTAAAGGAATCCACAACGGTCGCAATGGATTTTGGCCGCATCACGGTGGATGAAGATCTGGTCTTATATCTGTTTGGGACACCCGGTCAGAAACGTTTTGACTTCATGTGGGAGATATTGTCTGAGGGCATGCTGGGCTTCATCGTCATGGTTGATTCGACCCGCCCGGAAACCTTCCGTGAGGCGCGCACGATCCTGGAAACCTTTCGGGCATACGCTCCGACTCCTTATGTGGTCGCAGCCAATAAACAGGACCTGGAAGACGCCTGGGAATTGGAGGACATGCGGAATGCCTTACGCCTCGATACCAAAACCAAGATTTTGCCCTGCATCTCTACGGATAAAAAGCAGGTCAAGGCTGTTTTGTTGGAATTGCTTTACGGCATTTTGGCCTTGATGGAGTCGGGTAAGTAGCCATCAAATATCGCTGAATATTGCTCATCCTTCTTTAAAATTTTCAATCCAGAAAGCAATTGTTGTGTCTTCATTAAGTACCGATCAGGGAATAGTTCACTACGAAGTCTACGGTAGGGGAAAGCCTGTGATCCTGTTACATGGCTGGCTCGGCTCATGGGGCCTTTGGCAGGAGACCATGGCCTTTTTAGGTCCTTCCTATCGCACCTACGCGCTGGATTTCTGGGGCTTCGGCGAATCTGGCCGTAAGCGTAAAACCTACGATGTCCAGGATTTTGTAAGCCTCGTCAATCAATTCATGGAACAATTAGGTATTGTCCGAGCACCATTGGTGGGGCATAGCATGGGCGGCACCGTCAGTCTTTCGGTGGCGATCAAATACCCCGAACGGGTTAGCAAAGTGGTTGTTGCCGGTTCTCCGATTGTGGGCTCGTCCCTTGCTCCGCTCTTAAAAATGGCGGGCCAGAGGCCAATCGCATTCCTACTTTTTAATTTTATGGGTCCGTTCCGTGCCTTCATGAAATATTATTATTCACGGCAAATTTGCAAGGATCCCCGGTTTCCGGAAATGATGGACCATGATCTTTCCCGCACAACTCTTGAGTCTTTTCTACTTTCCATTGCTTCTCTCCGCCGTACTGACCTGCGACCTTCCCTTAACCAGATCAAAGTCCCGGCCCTCGGCTTCTACGGTGATAAGGACAAAGTTGTTGATCCTCGGCAATGGCAGCCCATGCAAAAAGGAATATCTCAGGCGCGTATCGAACGGTTTCCCACCTCAGGTCATTTTATGATGCTCGAAGAGCGTGCAGATTTCAGCCAGAAACTCAAGAATTTCCTCGACGAACCACAGCCGGCTCAATGACCGAATACTTCTATACCGAACGCATGGGACGCATCCTCCTGTCAGCCATGGAGGAAGTCCTGGGCCGCGAGGGATTAAATTCCATCCTTCGTCTTGCCTCGCTCCCGTCCTATATCGATAATTTTCCGGCAGACCTCCCGGATAAAACATTTTCCTTTGCTACGGTCAGCAAGCTGCTTGAATCGCTCGAACTGGCTTATGGACCTCAAGGTGGACGTGGAACCTCTCTTCGGGTGGGGAGGGCTTGCTTCCCATATGGACTACGCGAGTATGGTACGCTGCTGGGGTTTACTGAGTTGGCATTCAAGCTTTTGCCTTTTCCAAACAGGCTTCGCACGGGCGCAAATGCATTTGCCGTTTTCTTCAATGATCATACCGATCAGCGCGTGCGAGTCGAGGAAGATGATGGAAAGTTATTATGGTGCATCGAACGCTGTCCATTATGCTGGCAGCGAAAGGCAAATGAACCGGTTTGTCATCTTGCCGTGGGGCTTCTACAGGAATCGCTCTATTGGCTCAGCAGTGGTAAGATATTCAATGTTGAAGAGACCGCCTGCATAGCTCGCGGGAATCCAGCCTGCACCATTCTCATTGATCCGACCCCAATTTCATAACCGGGGTCTTTCCCTGACAAAAATGTAGATGGGGATACCTGGCTGCTACCGCTATAATTGTAGAGCAAGTAATCTTATCTTAATCGACGTCCCCGCATGAAATGCTAAAGATCATTCTGAATGCCCCGAATCCGATCATGCCGTTCTGCGAACCGGCGCGAGACTTGCGTATACAGAACGCGCCGCTCTGGCTTTGGCAGCGGAACCTGCTGGCACCTTACGTAACGCGTGAGTTGGAATTAAAAACCGGTACGCGGCTGCCGACGGTGCACGAGCCCACACTCGTTTACAGAGATAACCTGTTCTTCGACCAGTTTTATATACATACATTCATGGCAGAAGCCATTAAAACCAGGCGGCCGGTGCGTGCCGCTTTCTCTGCAGAAGACCCAGCCTTCAAGGAACACGCCCTGCCACTTTCCACGTCGTTTACTCCAGCCGGCAACTTGTATCTGGCGGACCTATGGTACTACCCCAATGGTCCTGTGGCTGATGTAGAGCCTCTTGTCATTGACATGCAAGCCCGTGAGATCGGCTATTATCATGTTCCTACGTACATGGCCGACCAGAGCGGAGACCTGCTGTTTCAAGTCCCCCTGCGTTCGATGATTGCCATAGACTCATGGGTGCATATCTTCATCGCCGACATCGTATTCGGCCTATTTGGACGAGGCGCG
Organism: uncultured Anaerolineaceae bacterium; assembly: GCA_964585035.1. Lineage (GTDB taxonomy): Bacteria > Chloroflexota > Anaerolineae > Anaerolineales > Villigracilaceae > Fen-1038. The sequence continues at coordinate 314 of CAZPCR010000247.1, read as the reverse complement.
CGCTTCGAGAAACGCCTGAACGAAGATTTGGGTTTCAAGCTGGGTGTCTTGAGCAAAGCCATTTATGAAGGGCGTCAGCTGCTTGGCTGTTCGGAACTGGTAAAAATTGGAAGGAACTGCATTATCGACCCGCATGCCGTCATTCACGGACCCACGACCATCGGCGATAATGTCAGTATCAACGCCGGCGCCGTGATTGAGAACTGCATACTCGGCAGCAACGTTAATGTTTCACAAGATGTGCAGTTGATGCTTTCGGTGGTGGGCGATGGGACTTTCCTGCCTTTTAACTCGGCATTATTTATGACCACCGT
>CAZPCR010000246.1:0-5098 GCA_964585035.1 uncultured Anaerolineaceae bacterium | reverse complement strand
GCGTATTCACGATACCGCTCAACTGGCTGGCGGACTCTCGCCACCGATGGGAATTTACCATGCCGGGTAGACGATTCCTGATCGCCTATCATCCCTACGATGGCGAATTGTTATGGGGGGCGACTGCCAGAATGACGGTCGATTTTCTCAAAGTATTGGATTTATAACCTTCTTTAAGATAAACATTATTAATTACGTCGCAGCTCTTGCTCGGTAAAGCACCCAACAAAATGGATGTGTGCGGGGCACATGCCCCGCACACATCCATTTTGTTGACTTTTTTCGTCCCAGGCTGAAAGCGTGGGACGAAAAAGTTAAAAATCATCCATTCGAATGTCATAAAGAATCAAAAAAGCTCCCCATCAGAATTGATGGGGAGCTTGACTGTATAGAGATATTTATTTCTTCTTTTCGCCTTCTTCGTCGGCTTCTTCCTTCTTACCGCGGTCCACGGAGAGTTCAGGCTCCGCAGCTTCGGCCTCAGGAACGACCGCGCCTTCAACGGCAGCCACGGGTGCTTCGACTTCGATCTTGGCATACGTGGCATTGACGATCATTTCATCTGGATTATCCAGAATGCGGATCTTGTCGCCCATGGTGATATCGCGAACATGGATGCTGTCGCCCACTTTGACCAAAGGCGTAATATCCACCGTGACATGATCGGGAAGGTCTTCCGGTAAACATTCCACCGAGAGGGTGTGCAAGCCCGTTACCAGCACTGCATCGGCGTCTTTGACAGCCAACGAGAGACCGGTAAGTTCTATGCGAACTTCGGCCTTAAGCTTTTCGGTCAGGGAGACAGCCAGGAAATCAACATGGATCAGGCCCCCTTTTATGTAATTGCGCTGACGTTCACGCACCAGCGTAGCATATTCCTTGCCATCCACGTCTATCGTGACCAGGCTGGATGATCCGATCTTGCTCAACGTTACCCCAGCGCTGCGAGCCTCGAGCAGGATATTAACCGGCTTGGTATGCCGCCCGTAGATCACGCCTGGCAGTTTGCCGGCGCGCCGCAGTGCGCCGACCTGTTTACCGATCACATCCCGTTTGGTTGCCTTGAGTACAACTTTCTCCATCTTATCTCCTCGAGCGCCTCTCACCCTGTCAATCAAGGTTACCTTCGCTCTTTAGAATATATTTTGCAGTAACTTTTTTACTGCCATTCAACCATGGAAGAAATGCGCCTCCTTGCTCAGGAGGCGCAAGTCGAACGGGCTGAATTTTAGCCGGACGAATGGCTTTCGTCAAGGCAGGGTAAATTCCGGAAGATTTGATTCAAAAGGCGGATAAACAATTCCATTTTCGGTCACAATGGCCGAGAGCAAACGGTTGGGAGTCACATCGAAAGCCGGGTTGAGAGCCGTTGCCTTTCGTGGCGCAATACGTTCGCCGTGAAATTGGATGTCGAGCACTTCGTCCGGTTCACGTTCCTCAATGGGAATTAAACTTCCGTTCCTCAGCGTCAGGTCTATCGTGGACGTTGGCACGACCGCATACACGGGCACTCCATTATCATGCGCTGCAAGGGACAACATATATGTGCCGATCTTGTTGGCTACGTCGCCATTGGCGGCCACCCGGTCGGCGCCGAAAAAAACCTTTTGAGCTTTGCCTGTGCTAAGAAAGTAACCGGCCATGTTGTCGCTGATGATATCGTAAGGGATGCCATACTGCTCCAACTCCCAGGCCGTGAGGCGCGAACCCTGTAAACGAGGACGGGTTTCGTCCACCAGGACGCGTATATGCTTGCCTTGTTCATGCGCCATTCGGATCACGCCGAGGGCCGTTCCCCAATCCACCGTGGCCAACGCGCCGGTGTTGCAATGATGAATAACGGTATCGCCGTCATCGATAAGCACTGCACCATGGCGCGCCATCCTTTTGTTGATTTCCACATCTTCGTCGGCGATCTTTTGCGCTTCGTCCAATATCGCCCGCCGCAGTCCCTCTAGACCAAATTCTTTTTCATTTACTTTCTTCATCACTCTATTGATCGCCCAGGCCAGGTTGACCGCGGTCGGTCGCGCAGATTTCAGAACTTCCGCCGCCTCTTCCATATCTGTCTTCAATTCTTGAGTCGAGGCAGCCGTGGATTCCTGCGCCGCCAGGGCCAGACCAAACGCGCCCGCCGCCCCGATCGCAGGCGCGCCGCGTACGACCATATCCTTGATCGCTTGCGCAACCACTTTATGCCCCTGGAAAGCTACGACCTCGAGCGTGTTCGGCAGCCGTCGCTGGTCGATCATTTTGAGTTCATTATCTTCCCAGAAAATCGTTCGCATGGCAGCTCTTATTATGTGGGCGAAAAATATCAAAACACGGCCATCGAATTGTATAGTTAAGAAGGGATGTGGTCAAATATCATTTTTCCATAAATCATAACGGTATAATACCGGGAACCTTGCCAAATTGAGAGTGTATGAAAAAATATCTATACTTCACCGTCTTTGTATCCGGAATGACCACACTGGCCGCAGAACTTTCGGCCTCTCGTTTGATCGGCAACGTATTTGGGACGAGCAACCTTGTGTGGGCCAGCATCATCGGGCTTATCCTTATTTATCTGACCCTCGGTTATTTCCTTGGTGGCCGTTGGGCCGACCGTTGGCCCGAGCCGTCCGCGATGTATCGCGTGCTGGCCTGGGGCGCGTTCACACTGGGCGTTGTGCCGTACATTGCCAATCCCGTGCTGCGTTTTGCCGCCAAAGCTTTCGAGGGGTTGGACGTGGCCGTGCTGCTTGGCTCGTTTGCGGCGGTTCTTATTCTATTTATAGTGCCTGTGACCCTGCTGGGCACGATCTCACCCTTCGCCATTCGGCTTAGTGTGGATGATCCAAAGACATCCGGTGTAACCTCCGGGACGATATATGGTATTTCAACCCTGGGATCTTTTATCGGGACATTTATTCCCGTGCTCGTCACGATCCCAACGATTGGGACACGCAACACATTTTTAGTGTTCAGTCTTTTACTGCTTTTTGTAGCCCTGGCAGGCCAGGGAAAATTTGGCAGCCGGAAACTCATGCTCCAGAGTTTGTGGATGCCTGTTGTGCTGGTCATCCTTGCGCTGCTTTTAAGTGGGCAATCCTTGAAGAACAGTACTGGTCAGATTTTTGAAACAGAATCGGCATATAACTATATACAAGTGCAGCAAGTCGATGGCTACACCCTGCTCAGACTCAATGATGGTGAAGGGATCCATTCCATTTACAATCCCAATACCATGAATTACGGCGGTCCCTGGGAGCAGTTCATGGTCGGACCGTATTTTAACGCAAATGCCCAACCCACAGATGTCAAGCGGGCCGCCATTGTCGGGCTGGCAGCCGGCACTGCCGCGCGACAGATGACAGCCGTTTATGGCCCGATTCCCATAGACGGCTTTGAGCTCGACCCGAAGATCATCGAGGTCGGGAAGAAATACTTCGATGAAAATCTTCCGAATTTGAATGTCTATATCGGCGATGGACGCTGGAATCTGGAACAGAGTCAATATAAATACGATATCATCGCCGTCGACGCGTACCGTCCCCCGTACATTCCTCCGCATATGACCACGCAGGAGTTCTATCAAATCTGTTACGACCATTTATCCGATACCGGAGTGCTGGCAATCAATGTGGGCAGTGTTCCCGGTGACCGTCGTCTGATCAATGGGTTGGCGACCACCATGGCGACCATCTTTCCTTCCATCCACATCATGGACATCCCGGGCACTTTGAACACCATGATCTTCGCCACGAAACAGCCGACCTCTACTGCGAATTTCGCAACCAACCTGTCCCTTTTTTCCCATCGCAGCGACATCAATCCGTTATTACTTTCCGCCATGCAAACGACGTTCGCGAACATGAAGCCGGGTTACCAAACCACCCAGGTCTTCACCGACGACAAGGCCCCCATCGAATGGATCGTCAATGATATGGTTATCCGTTTTGCATTGAGCGGCCAATTGGAAGGATTACAGCAATAATGAATAGACTTTATTCCACTATAGGCTGGCTTGTCACGCTCCTGATCCCGCTTGCCCTCATCGGTCTGGGAGTACGGGTCCTACTCACGCCACTGTTTCCGAATATCGAGTACCGTCTACCCGACTTTCCAGCCGACGAATACGGTTTCACCATGCAGGACCGTTTGCATTGGGGACCGTACGGTATAAACTATTTGCTAAATAACGCAGACATTTCCTACCTGGGGGATCTCAAATTTGCAGACGGCAAACCGCTCTTCAATGAACGCGAGCTCAGCCATATGCACGATGTCAAGATCGTTACGCAGAAATTTCTAGACGTTTGGTATGTTGTGGTGGCGATCCTGATCCTGCTTGGGATTTGGGCATGGCGTTCGAAGTGGCTGCCCACTTTTCGTCAGGGCCTGGTACGAGGTGGTTGGCTTACACTCGGTTTGGCGGTGGTAGTCGGGATGATCGCAACCATCGGCACTAGCGGTTCAGGCGATCTATTCTGGCAATTTTTCAGCGGCTTCCACGGTCTGTTCTTCAGCGGCAGCTCCTGGCTGTTCGAATATTCCGATACGCTGATCCGGTTATATCCATTGAAATTCTGGGAAGATGCCGTTCTGTATATTGGCCTGGTAGCAGCGTTGGGTGCATTAATCCTGGTATTTGGGTTGAGATCTTTCCATAAAAAGGCGGCATGAGGGCCGATCCAGGCAAACTTCTTGGTTTTTCAATAAGGCACTTTAACCGAAATCCGTTAAGGACGGCTCACGAAGTATCAATTGCATGATGTATAATTCTTTTAACAGGAGTCGACAATGTCAGATACTTTATCACTGGAAAATCGCATCGCTCTCGTGACTGGCGGCGGACGTGGCATCGGTAGAGCCATTGCCCTCGAATTGGCCCACCGTGGCGCGACTGTTGTAGTGAATGACAAGTCTGGCGAGAGCATTGTATGTGGTGAAATCCAGGAATTCGGGGGGAAAGCCAATTGTTTCAAGGCGGACGTTTCGGATTTTAGTGATGCTCAAAATCTAATAAAGTTCACGCTGGATACGTATGGGGATCTGCATATCCTCGTGAATAATGCCGGCATTACACGCGACGGGTTGATCCTGACCATGTCGG
>CAZPCR010000245.1:0-5103 GCA_964585035.1 uncultured Anaerolineaceae bacterium | reverse complement strand
CGTAGGTCTTGGAAAAGCGGCGGAAATTGCCGGGGCTGAAATGAACGAGGAGGCTTCGCGTCTCGTCAGATTGCGCGACCGGATCATCGGGGCGGTTACCGAAAAAATCCCCAACGCGTATCTCATCGGACATCCATACAAACGACTGCCGGGTCACATCTGCCTCGGCTTCGAAGGCCAGGAAGGTGAAGCAATGCACCTGATGCTCGCCCTTAATGAAGAAGGTATCGCAGTGTCGACAGGAAGCGCGTGCAGTGCCCATAATGCCGGACAGCCCTCCTACATATTGATGGCGATGGGCATGGACCCGGTACGCGCCCGCGGCTCACTACGCATCACTCTTGGCCGCTTCAACACGGAATCCGAAGCTGATACATTTATAAAAGTATTGCCGCGCCTGACGGAAAACTTGCGGCATATCACATCCCGAAGTTTTGCTGCTGTTGCGTGAAAGGAAAAAAATGACACTCCCAAATACCTATACTGTGGATGACCTTCCCGGCTTGAACTGCGGCGTGTGCGGCTTGCGCAGTTGCGAAGAAATGGCTTCCCGTCTGCAAACCAGCCCTGAGCTGATCAAGCGTTGTATCTATCTTTCCGATAACCGATTCGAAGCGCGCCAAGTTGCCATGGAGAACCGCATTAACCCAATAACCAATTCAGGATTAGCAAACCAGGTACCAGCCACACCTGCATATGCACCAGAAACACGTGCGAGCGCGCAGCCTGCGGTAGCAGCATGTGCCGTTTGTGCCCCAGGTACTGGCGCAGCCACTTCATTCATCCCTGGCATGAGTAATCCATGGCGTGACAGCCTCGGCCGCGAGTTTGATTTCTATCTCGAACATTTTCCCGAAGAGCCGGGTCCGCGCGAGATCATCCTCCCGCATAATCCACTCATCACGCGGGAAATGGATATTCAGGTCGGCGACATCCTGATCGGTCGTCCCTTGGGCATGTCCTGCGGTTGCCCCATAACGCACTGCGGGGTTGCAATGGACGTGGACAAACGCACGGGTGTGATCGTTTGGTGTGTGACCGGGCCGCTCAACCCGCGCCAGAAAGGTTTCAAGGACCTGGGTTATTACATTGCGGAAGGCTATGAAGGTCTTATTCATGAAACGCGCAGTGAGATCAAGATCGGCCTGCGTTACTTCTTCCAACCGCGTATGTGTATGCTACAATGGCGTCACAGCGGATTGGTAAATTACTTAAACCGCAATGGATCCGGCTACCAGGTACGCGTGGAAGGCCTTTGGATTGGATAACTCGATGTTTTGGATAAAAAACATGATTAGATGCGTCTGTACATAGCGGGGTAGTTGACCACCGCAAGTCATTCAGAAGAATTACGGCTGACTGCAGGAACGGTGGACATGGACCCCGCAACAAATCCCAATTGTCTTTTGAGGATCTGGTGATCCATGTCCATCTTCTTTGAGTGCTGAGAAATTTTTCAGACTCACAGTCAGCCGTATCGTATTAACTGCAATTTAGGAGTAAAGAATGAAGAAGCTCGCTTTACCAGTTTCGACCCAGAACAGAGTTTACGATAATATTCTTCAGGCCATAGGTAATACGCCGCTTGTCCAACTTGCAAAAATCGGACGTGAGCTGCCTGCGTCACTTTATGTGAAAGTTGAATATTTCAACCCGGGTGGTTCGATCAAGGACCGCATTGCTGTAAATGTCATTGAAGACGCTGAGCGGAGCGGTCGGTTGAAACCTGGCGGCACAGTTGTGGAAGCTACATCCGGAAATACCGGTATGGGTCTGGCGCTGGTCTGCGCACAAAAAGGCTATAAGGCGGTCTTTGTCATGCCCGATAAAATGAGCCAGGAGAAGATACAGCTCCTTTCGGCCAATGGTGCGCGCGTTGTCATCACGCCGACGGCTGTGGAACCTGAAGATCCGCGTTCCTACTACAGCGTTGCCAGGCGCATCGTAGCTGAAACACCGAACTCAATTCTGGCTAACCAATACCATAATCCGGAAAATCCCCGCAGCCATTACCTGACCACCGGCCCTGAAATCTGGAAACAAACGAATGGCAAAATAACGGACTTGGTTGCATGCATGGGTACCGGCGGAACGATCAGTGGCACAGCACGCTATTTGAAGGAACAGAATCCAAAAATCCGGGTTGTCGGTGTGGATCCGGTCGGGTCAATTCTTTCGGACACCTGGAAAAACGGCGGCGAAATCCCGGCCGGGATAAAGGCAACTCCTTACAAAGTAGAAGGATTCGGGGAAGACTTCATCCCCTCTACATTAGACTTATCTTTGATTGACGATGTGATTCAAGTAAATGACCAGGAAGCGTTTCTGTGGGCCAGACGATTGACAAAAGAAGAGGCTATCTTTGCGGGTGGCTCTTCCGGTGCAGCGCTGGCCGCTGCGATGCACTATGCTCATGGCCTTGTCAATGAGAATGAGAAGCATATCCATGAACGCCTGATCGTAGTAATTCTGCCAGATTCCGGTTCGCGTTATTTATCCAAGTTTTATGATGACAAATGGATGCGTGAAAACGGATTCCTCGAGCCAGATTGGAGCGAAACTACATTAAATGAAATTTTGGCCCGTAAGACCATCTCCGGTTTAATAACCACCTGCACAAATGACCGGATGACGGATGTGATCTCCATATTGAAACTTCACGACGTTTCACAGATGCCAGCCTTGCGACCAGACGGCACATTAGCCGGGTTAGTCACCGAGGTAGATTTGTTAAACCACCTGCTGACAGCAGGGCACGATCATGTTCCAGAAGAGACGATTGAGAACGTAATCCGTCCTGCGGAAGCACTCTTCCCGGCTTCTGCTTTACTGGAATCTGCTTTACCCGCCTTAGCTGACGACCAGATTGTGTTAGTCACCGAAAGCGACAGGCCAGTGGGGATTCTAACCAAAATCGATATCCTGGACTTCATTGCCCAGAAAATCTAATTCTTTCATAAAGGAGTAAACAATGAAAATAGCAAAGAATGTTACCGAACTAGTGGGGAATACACCGCTTGTACGCCTCAATCGGGTTACGCAGGGTCTAAAAGCGGAAGTAATCGCTAAACTGGAATTCTATAGCCCGGCTCATTCCGTCAAGGACCGTATTGGTGTGTCCATGATCGACGCCGCAGAAAAAGCGGGCTTGATCAAAAAGGATACGGTTATCATCGAGCCGACCAGCGGTAATACCGGCATCGCGCTGGCAATGGTCGCAGCCGCACGCGGCTACAAACTGGTGCTAACCATGCCTGAGACGATGAGTAAGGAACGACGGATGCTGCTGCGGGCCTATGGCGCAGAATTGATCCTCACCCCAGGTCCAGAGGGCATGCCGGGCGCGATTAAGCGCGCTGAAGAGCTCGCAGCCTCCGACCCCAAATACTTCCTGCCGCAACAGTTCAAGAATCCGGCCAACCCTGAGATCCATCGCAAGACGACCGCGGAGGAAATTTGGCGCGATACGGATGGGAAGGTGGATTATTTGGTGGCCGGAGTCGGCACCGGAGGGACCATCACCGGCATAGGCGAAGTAATTAAATCGCGCAAGCCTTCTTTCAAAGCCATTGCGGTCGAGCCGGACGCCTCACCTGTGCTCTCGGGCGGAGTCAAGGGACCGCATCCCATCCAGGGAATCGGCGCCGGCTTCGTACCTGAAGTCCTCAATACCAAGATCTATGATGAGATCATCCGCGTGAAGAATGACGACGCATTCCAGACGGCGCGCAGGCTGGCGCGCGAGGAAGGTCTATTGGTTGGCATCTCTTCGGGTGCCGCGACCTTGGCCGCACTCGAAGTGGCAAAGCGGAAAGAGAATGCCGGCAAGCTGATCGTAGTGATCATCCCCTCCTTTGGAGAACGGTATCTGAGCACCCCGCTCTTTGCCGACCTCGTGGATGCACCACAACCAGCCGCCCAGCCTGTCCATTAGATCAAAAGGGGATATGGCGATATGTTTCGCCAAATCCCCTTTTCTTAGAAAGACGAAAATCATGCTTAAGACTATGCGCAATGACATTCAATCTGTATTGGATCGAGATCCTGCCGCTCGAAACAAATTGGAAGTCCTTTTGTGTTATCCGGGATTACATGCCATTTGGATGTACCGCTTGACTCACAGGCTATGGAAGAGCGGTCTCAAACTCATTGCGCGTTGGATTTCCCAAACAACACGCAGTCTGACAGGAATTGAAATTCACCCGGGCGCGACCATCGGGAAAAACCTTTTCATCGATCACGGCATGGGAGTGGTGATCGGTGAGACTGCAGAGATTGGCAATAACGTAACTTTATATCATGGCGTAACATTGGGCGGCACCAGCCTGGAAAAGGTTAAAAGGCATCCAACCATCGAAGATCATGTCGTTATCGGGGCAGGTGCGAAAGTACTGGGGGCGATCACGATCGGTCCTCACAGTCGAATAGGTGCCAATGCGGTAGTGGTGAGATCTACACCTGCCGATTCAGTCGTTGTAGGCGTACCAGGCCAAATCGTCGTTCGAGATCATACGATCCACTCTCCGGATGAAAAGGAAGACCTGGAACATGGCAGCTTACCCGATACGATTAGCGAGACATTAGCAGCATTGATCGCGCATGTGGAATCGTTGGAGAAGCGTCTCAATGGCGGTTCAATATATGGTCCCGCCCTGCATACACCGGAACATGGCATTTGGCACAGGGAAGATTTTGCCATCTAGTAACCATGATTTCTATTATTAAAATTGATTTGGACGAAATGAAAAACAGCCAGAACCTTGGTTCCAGACACTTACTGCCAAGGATGATACTGCATATCGATGCGGGCTATAAAACAAGAGGAGAATCGAAATGAATAAGACGCTCTCAAATGTCCTGGTTTCGCTGGGTGTAATCCTTGTGATCTTTGCTGTTATCATGTTTGCCCTGGGCACCCAGACCATCGGCCCCTTCAATTTTTCGGTGGACCAGGCTACGCTCGTCCTGCGCTTTGTGTTCGTTATCATCGGTCTTCTGATCGCTTTCGCAGTGTACTACGCCACGCGTGAGAATGCAGCCTGGGAGGCAGGCACACGTGAAGTGGTCTGGATGGCGATTGGCGCCGCACTATATGCCGTGTTT
>CAZPCR010000244.1:0-5121 GCA_964585035.1 uncultured Anaerolineaceae bacterium | reverse complement strand
CGGCCGTCCACTTCAAATCCCCGCAAAAGAGCATCTGTTCACCGGCGTAGACTACGCGCGTACGGTGCAGTTTTCACCGAGGCCGATAATGATCCATGTCATCACTATCGACACACGCACCAGCGGGGTGAAATTCCTAGTCACACCGCCGGACGATAAGGGGAGTCAATATCCTTTGCGAGCCCGTACTACATCACAATTTTTACAAGAATTTGGCGTTCAGATCGCAGTCAACGGTGACGGGTTTTCGCCATGGTGGTCACGCAGCCTAGCGGATTATTATCCACATGTTGGAGATCCGGTACAGCCGCGCGGCGATACGGCTTCGGACGGCAGAGTTTACCGGACTTCCGATGCCGCTGTACCCACTCTATATATTTCCAGACGCAATCAAATGACTTTCGATGTGCCTGCCAAACCATTCAATGCAATCTCAGGGGAATACCTACTCGTGATGGGCGGGAACCCGATCCCGGATCTAGATAATAAAACCACACAACCGCGCACTGCAATCGGTTATTCAAAAAACGGCAGGATCTGTACGCTAGTTGTAGTGGATGGCAGGCAACCCTTTTACAGCGAAGGCATCACGCTCAATGAATTAGCCCACCTGATGATCTCGCTTGGCGCGCAATATGCCATGAACCTGGACGGTGGAGGTTCTTCTACCATAGTGGTGGCAGGAAAAGATGGCAGGCCGCGGATCCTGAACTCGCCAATCGACAATTACATACCCGGCCGCGAAAGACCGGTTGCCGATCATTTGGGGATGTATGTGACAAAATAATAGATATTCACTTAGCTAAGCAATATCCATTTTTAAAACTCTTAACCACTAAGGTACACAAAGGATAAAACAGAATAACAGCTGAATTTTCAATTGTGGTTGTGTGATAAAGACATTGTGAAAACCATTTTCCATTTAAAGTAAAGGCAAAACTACCGAGGAGGTTGAATATAATTTAAAATTCAATTTCACCAATCTGTTCAAAATTAATATCAAACGATGGATCGGTTTCGGACTGTCCACCAGCTTCCTCGAGATTGCCCGGCTGCGACCCGCGCTCACAGTATGAACGATAGGAACAGAAGCGGCAGGTATTTAGATCCTCGGTCATTGGAAAATCATTCGAGGATGAAATCTCACTTACCACTTTTTCAATCGCAGACCAATCGCGCTTGAACTGTCCCTCATCATAGGCGAAGCGAGCCGGATCTGATGGAAAATCCGCAAACCAATAGATCATTTCGATATGTTCCGGTTCAATGGTATGGTCGTTATTCAGATGAGAGCCGGTTTTCGCCAAAATAGAACGGTAAACACGGGTTTGCCAGCGCGACGCCATCCATTCGTCTCGCGGACGTTTTTTGGAAGTTTTCCAATCGAAGATGAGTGCTTTTTGTGCGGGCTTGATCGCTATAAGATCGTACTTTGCCACCAGGCGAAATTCGCCGATAGGGCAGGAAAGGATTAATTCCGAGTGTTTCGTATAGTCACTAATCCTTAAATCTGATAATTGAAAATTTTTCCACCAATTGGCCAAATCAGGCGTATTTGCAAGACGACTTAGTTTTTCCGCTGGCAAGCCCAAGAGATATTGTTGAATAAGGCGATGAAAAGCCTGACCTTCAGCCTGGCGCCTTTCATTTTCCAGGACCGGTTCAGTATCGACCGCGGGCCAGTGTAACTGTTCCAGATAACGCAATTGAAACCGCCGAGGACAATCACTATATTCCTGGAGGGAGGATTGCGAAAAAGCGAAACCTTCGGGGATTTTCGATATCAAATCAATGGGAGGCATATGTGATCCATTTTAACATCTTGATACATGAGGCATCATCTAGATTGATTGTGCCAAGGCTAGCGCTCCAAGAACGCCTGATTGATTTCCCAGCCCAGGTGGAACTATATATTTACCAATATTCTCCACCAGACTTGAACTCCGGACATAGCTATTCAGTATTTCCGGAACTTTGCGTTGGATCAAAGGAAACAAGATCGAGCGCTGCATGATACCGCCGCCTAAAATAATCATCCTGGGTGATAAGACGAGAATATAATCCGCGAGCGCAGCGGCTATATAACCAGATTCGATCTCCCAGAACGGATGATCGTCGGAGAACGTCTCGCCACGAACATTAAATCGTTTTTGGACCGCAGGCCCACTTGCCAGGCCTTCGAAGCAATCTTTATGGAAGGGGCAGGAACCCTGAAACGGGTCAAGGTTTAGATCATGAGGTACATGGATATGTCCCATCTCTGGACTTAACAGGCCCATCAGAGGTTTTGCGTTCTTAATATAACCGCCGCCAATCCCCGTGCCAATCGTCAGATATAACGAGGGATCGCTGCCCTTACTCACGCCCCAAATAAACTCTCCCATAGCTGCGGCGTTTACATCGGTATCCATCACCACGGTAACATCAAGTTTACGCTTGAGAGTACCAAGCACGTTCGTGTTTTGCCAACCTGGCTTGGGAGTGGATGTGATGTAACCAAACGATTTTGAGTCTGGATCCAGATCAACCGGGCCGAAACAGCCAACGCCGATAGCGTTTATCGAATTCTCTTTGGTGTAAGGCCGGAAAAATTCAACGACTTTATTTAGGGTTTCGTCCGGTGTTGTGGTTTCGATGCGGACCTGGGCTTCAATCTGCTGCGGACCACTGCCGACAATACAAATGAACTTTGTTCCACCCGCTTCGATGCCACCGAAGAGTTGAGTTTTATCCATGATTCTATTATAGCAATGATTGTATTCTCTTATTTCTTTCGACCCGGGCTGAAAGCCCGGGTCGAAAGATGCCGGAAAAAATGGATGTGTGCGGGGCCTGCGCCCCGCACACATCCATTTTTTCCGGGGTATTACGAAAAGAGGTTAGTAGCTTCCAAGGAGTAAATCTTTCGGGGATAAAAGAATTCAGTGTAGGGAAATAACCTGCACCTTTTTCCGACTTTCTCATGCCTGGCTTGATTATTGCGCGACAATTCTCGAATTCCACCAAGCCTGTAAAGCCATATAAGGCAGCGAGGGGGTTGCATTTGCCTGCCGGCCTGTATTCCAGGTAATGATAAGGTCACGCTTGGCGCGCGTAATGCCAACATAGAATAAACGTAGACGTTCCCTGGCATAATCCACACGCGCTTCCAACGTGGCCACACCTTCGGTGTACCAGGCATATTCATTCGATGAAAGGGCGGCCTCTAATTGGGCGAGCGCCTCGGCCTCCAAATTTAAATTTCCGCGCACGAACCATTTCTCCGAAATATAGTGGTCGTTTGGCTGGTTGGACGGAAAATCATAATTATTTACGGACATCAAATATACACGATCCCATTCCAGCCCCTTAGCCTTATGCATTGTAGTAACCACCACTTTGCCTTTGTGCCGTTCGGGGTCGAACCCCGAATCATCGGACGAAAAGCCGATGAACCGCCTTTCGTTCTTTGCGATCACCGCCAGTTCCGCTGCCAATTCAGGTAGCCGCCATTCGCGGTGATCATTCGCAACCTGTTTTAATACCAAAGCCAATTTATGCGCCAGAGCGAGGTCGGCCGGCTCTGTGAATACGTCATTTCCCAGAGTCAAAACTAATTGATCTACAGGGAGAAGAACAGCGTTTAACCAGCGATTGACATAGGAGCGAAATTCAGCAAGTTCATGATGAATTGGCTCGGACAACTCCTCACCCAAGGCGGTCAACTGGTTATTCCAAGAACTTATTTCATGCAGATCCTTGTTTGTGGCTTCAGCAACAGGTAAAGCGAGGAACGCCAGCGGTGCTACGAAATCTTCCACATTCCTGATCTTGCGGATCAAGCGGGCAATGTTTTCATATAACTCAATGTGTTCTCCATCTTCTCGCCAATCACGCCTCCACACCTGATACGCCATGGACAATTTGGCTGACGATTGCGGATCCGCCAGATAGGATAGTAAATAATTCAACGATCCTGCCGCGGCGCGTGTGTTGGTGGTACTGGCAAGGAACTCGAGGTAGTCAATATTTTTGCCCTTGAGTGCGTTAATTAATTCCACGCCGCGCGTATTGCGAGGAACAAGAACGGCGACGGTCGAGTCCTTGTGGCCGGGCAACCACTTCTCCAAAGAATGGACAACAGCCTCGATCTCTTCCTCAGGAGTATATGGACGCTCCGTGAAGTGTATGCCCGCCACGTCTTCCGGTGGATTTTGCTGCGGATCATTTGCAGGCGCTGGTTGAATATAAGGAACCGCAAGCGCGGAGCGGACTTCAGAGTCGGGATGTTCCGTCTTTACCCAATCAATAAGCTGGTTGGCGAGCGAAATAATGGCAGGCTGCGAGCGCCCGGATTCGTCCATGTCAACATGCGGGTTGGTTTGGATGAACCGCCGTAAAAGCTCAGGCGAGGCGGTGGTGAAGGTTTCAAAAATAGCCTGGTTGGGATCGCCCACACGCACCCAATTGCCATCCTCCCCTGCAAGCTTTCCAAGAATGGATTCCTGCAATTCACTTGAGTCCTGCGCTTCGTCTTCAAGGATGAAGGGGAAGCGGTAATGTAAACGTTCAAGGAATTCATCATCACTTTCGAGCAGGTCGAGCGCCAGACGGATCAGATCGTCGAAATCCACCGCACCGCGATAGGTAATGGCGCGCTGGTAATCGGCGTAAATTTCCAGCCCCATCTCGGCCAGCATCAATGGCGCCGGTGCGGATTCGAGACGATCCCGAAGTCGTTCGGGAGTAAGCCGGTGGTCTTTTGCCGAGCGGATAAATGCCAAAGAAAGAGATTGCAGCATTTCCGGCAAATGTTTCCTGCGAAGCCAATCCCGTTTCGACTGGTCCATGGCAGGGTCCAAAATGCCATCGAGGGAATCCGGATGTGTAGTGAGCCAGGCATTGACTGCTTCGCGACGTATAAAGTCGGCCTCGCGCTCATCAATTATGCTAAAGCGCTCTTCCAGACCCACACGGCCGGGTTTCTCCCGTACAATATCATGCGCCAACCCATGCAGCGTGCGGACACGATAACCGAGATGCGGAATCAACCCCTGCTGTTGGACGAAAGAACCTATCCGTTGGGCGAAGTTATCCACTGCAGAATTGACGAGCGTCACCACCAATATTTCCTGATCTGAC
>CAZPCR010000243.1:0-5123 GCA_964585035.1 uncultured Anaerolineaceae bacterium | reverse complement strand
ACTCGGAGGCGTGAGGCGAACTGCCGGCAATCTCGTCGAGAATGTCCATCACCTGACCGCGTTCCGCCAAAATTGGGTTGAGATATTCTGCCCAGGCGGTTTTACGGATATTCTCAACCGTCTCGTAATCCTCTTTTTCCCAGACAGAAATTTCTGTTTCCGTTACAAGCCGGGTCCCGATCATCCAATCCCGCATTTTGCGGATACAGTCAAACTCATGTTCCCATTTGAGCCGCTCAGGGCTCTTGTAACGTTCATGAGAGCCGCTGGTGCTATGACCTTGCGGCTGGGTCAGATCGGTGACGTGGATCATCGCAGGGATGTGATACAGGCGAGCTGTATCGGTTGCTTTTTGATAAACCATATTCAGCGCGGGATAATCCCAGCCGGGAACCTGATATAGGTCATAACCGCGCTCGCAATCTTCCTCGAGGCAGTCGTCGCGTTGAAATCCCTGCAGGATCGCGTAGATATTTTCCTTCACCATCTGGAACTGATTAGGGACGGAAATGCCGTAACCATCGTCGTACACAGTAATGACAGCTGGTGCCTGTAAAACACCGATGGCGTTGACAGATTCCCAGAACATACCCTCGGCGGTAGATGCATTACCAATTGTGGCGAAGACCACTTCATCGCCGTTGTTCGAAAAGTTCTTAAATTTCTTAAGCTCTTTGAGCTTACGATAGACCACCGAGGCATATGCCAGTCCAACTGTACGCGGCATCTGTGTCCCGGTAGGGGAGACATCAGCGGCCGTGTTGTACATTTCAGTTTGATTTTTCCATATACCGTTGGCATTGATAAACCGTGAAGAAAAATGAGCGTTCATGCTACGGCCGCCTGTATCCGGATCAGCCTCCAGGTCGGCGTGGGCGTATAGCTGGGCGAACATCTGCTGGATGTTCATTACATCCAGCATCTCCATCCATGTCTGATCGCGATAATAGCCTGAACGCCAGTCGCCTTTGCGAAAAACGCGTCCGATTGCAATGTTCGCCAATTCCTTACCGTCACCGAAGATACCGAACTTGGCCTTACCGCTGAGGACTTCGCGGTGACCGATGAGGCTGGCTTGACGTGATTGGTAGGCCAGCCGGTAATCTTTAATAATTTCATCTTCATCAAGCTCAAGGGGAAGTGCAACAGTACCCTTTACTTTGGGCATGTTTTTCTCCAATTAATAAGAGTTGGTAGGTGGGATTATAGTACAGAACAAAAACGGTTGCGAAAAACAGGAAAATATATGTCTAGAAGATTGCGTTTATATTTCCGGCGGCTTTATGAAAGGCTATGAAATGTCTCATTATTCAACAGGTGGCCGATTTTTGAATAAGGGACAAGATGAATCCCCCACCTTTGTCGCTTTTGCCATTCGATCTGATTAGGCGGGTGGCAGAGAGTGATCCATCTATATTGCAATATAGGACCGGTCATGAAGGCGAATACCCCCAGAACTATTCTCCTATTTTATTCTCTCAGCCACCAACTCAGCCACATCCTTTACCTCAACTACGCCACCATCGGCTTTTGAGGCGTCAGCCATCATAGTCAGGCAGAATGGGCAGCCTACTGCCAGAGTCTCCGCGCCGGTGGATTTAGCTTCTGCAAAACGTGTCTCGTTCACACGTGCCGTGCCCTTCTCCTCTTCCTTCCACATCTGTGCACCGCCAGCGCCGCAGCAGAAGGATTTTTCAGCACGGCGCGGCATTTCAACCGTTACCAGCCCGGCATTATGCAAGGCGTCGCGCGGGGCGTCGATAATCTTATTTTGACGCCCGAGATAGCACGGGTCGTGGAAAGTCACTTTTAACTGATCATTGCTTACTTCTAAACGCAACTTCCCCGCGCCCACCAGTTCATTGATCAACTGCGTATGGTGAATGACCGTGTAATTTCCGCCAAAGGCTGGATATTCATTCTTCAGGGTGTGCAAACAGTGCGGGCAAGTGGTCACGACGCGTTTAGGTTTGATCCCGTTCAGGATCTCCACGTTCGCCGAAGCAAGCCCAAAGAAAATATCTTCGCGGCCAGCCCGCCGGGCCGAGTCGCCGGTGCATTGTTCGTTCTGTCCGAGCACGGCGTAATTGACGCCTGCTGCGTTCAATATTTTGGAAAATGCCTGGGCAGTCTTTTGGGCGCGCACATCCGTAGCTGGGGCACAGCCCACCCACCAAAGGATATCGGGCTCCGGATTTTTCTCGATCGTGGGCACATTCAATCCATCGGCCCATTTCATCCGGTCGGCTTGCGAAATATTCCACGGATTGGCATTGTGCTCCATACCCTTGAAGGCGGTCTCCAACTGCTTCGGGAACCTGCTTTCCATCATCGAAAGATTGCGGCGGATATCCAAAATGTCACGCATGGGTTCATTGCCCACGGGGCAGATATCCACGCAGGCGCCGCAGCTAGTGCAAGCCCAGACTGCTTCCTCCGAGATCATATCCAGCATTGGCACATCCACGCCGCCGCCGGAATTCAGATGATAACGTTTATTCACTTCCAATGCGGCCGGGCTGAGCAGTTTACCAGTATTGTACGCGGGGCAAACCTCCTGGCAGCGGAAACACATGATACAGGCATAGCTGTCCATGATCTGTTCCCAGCCAAGGTTTTTCATGGTCGCTGCGCCGAACTGCTCGATCGAAGTGTCGTCGAGATTGATGTAATTTAATTCCCCGATCGAACGACGCTGCGGTTTCATCCAGATGTTCAAGGGAGCGAAAAAAAGATGTATATGTTTGGAATAGGGAAAATAAGGAAGGAATGCGACCACCGCACCGAGCGATAACCACACCATGGCGTGCTCGCCAATAAGGAGCGATTTTGGGGAGGCGCCGGACCACAATCTGGACACCAATGAAATTGTTGGCTGCCATTTGTCCTGTATGCCGTTCATTGCCAGATAGAAGGATTCTCCCAGATAACGGCCAGCGTTGTGGACAAAAATAAAGGTTGCAACGATGGCTGAATCGCGCGTAATACCAAAACGTGCTTTTGGGTTGAGTAAAGTCGTCTGGCGCGTGCTAAGAGTCGCTGGGCGCAGGATGAAACGGCGGATGGCCATCACAATGATCCCAATAATGATCGCTACGTTGGCGATGTCAGCCAGAAGGCGATAGACATCACCGAATAATCCCGTTTGATTAAGAATGCTATAGCCGGTATAACTGTAAAGCAGGTCCGAAAGGTTGACGAGCAGGAAGACTAAAAAACCCCATCCGATAAGAGCATGCAGCAAACTGGGCCAGAAACGAAAACGGAAAACCGGCTTAAAAGTAATGACTTTTCCCAGGGCATCCGGGATGCGTTTGATCGCAGCCTTCCAGTCGGGTTTCCCTTGACCGTTTGAAATGATCCTGACGATCCTGTCGAAACCTCGATAGGTGAAGTAAAGTGAGACGATTGTCCCGACGGCGAAGAGGATTTTTTCAATGAGGGTGAACATATATGTCTCCGTTGCCCTTTTCGTCCGACCTTGAATCTGTGCGGAGAAGCATCAAACCGCCTAAATTCAGCAGGAGGGCATAATTCTATTTACAATCATTCCATGCCGCAACCTAGGTGTCATGACCCTGTAAAATACGGAGTCCGCTTACATTATAGCGGACTCCGATCTATACGAGATTACTTTTTCTTTATGACATTCTTCTTAACCTGATTTGATTTTCTCGCCTTTGGTCTGGTGGCCTTCCTTTTGACCGCCAGACCTGTGCTAGCCGCCGGCTTGGCTGCTGCCGGCCTGTTGGTAGCAGTTTGACTTTGTTCTTTCATACTTTCCAATATACTCAAGTCCTCATTCAAGTTGCGGGTGCGGATGAAGAGGCTGATCAAATATAGGATTATGAGGATGAAAAAAATCGAATAGCCCGCGATCATGTATGTGGACGTGTCAGGTGGTGTATCCAGGATAAACATGGTCAGCTCCTATTGCATATTGTTTAATTTAAGTTGTTCCACTTTCGATGCCAGATACCCCATTCGGATACGGTTCCAGAAAAGGTCAATGAAGATGATACTAAAGGTGAACAGGGCGAACATAAAGGCGACGAGCATTTTACTGGTCATATCGAATGTGCCCAGGGCGCTCGGATCGCCGCTGCCAATAACAACCGGATGGATCGTGCGGAAGAGTCGAATTGCAAAGAATGTAATCGGTGCGCTGAAAGAACCTATTATCGTATAAACAGCGCCAAAACGGGCACGGCGATCCGGGTCTTCGATGCCCTCGCGCAGCATAAAATAAGCGATGTATATGAGCTCCGTAACCGCAGCGGTGGTGAGACGCGGATCCCACGTCCACCATGTATTCCAGATGGGGCGGGCCCAAATGGAACCCAGCACGATGGTGATGAAGAAGAAGACCAGGCTGATCTCAACGGCAGATACTTCGACGATATCCCACTTCGGGTCTTTGGTAACCAAATAGACGATCCCGGTCACGCCTGCAGCGACAAATCCCAATAAGGCAGTCCATGCAGTTGCGACATGAAAGTAGAACACACGTTGAACCTGTCCCATCTG
The DNA here is from genome assembly GCA_964585035.1 of uncultured Anaerolineaceae bacterium. Taxonomy (GTDB): domain Bacteria; phylum Chloroflexota; class Anaerolineae; order Anaerolineales; family Villigracilaceae; genus Fen-1038. The sequence goes on along the minus strand of CAZPCR010000243.1, from coordinate 596 downwards.
GAGCTCTTCCGGTGCATAAAGGAGGGCTAGATAGAGGGCCACTGCCAGGAGCAGGACGGAAACGATATCGAGTATTTTCAAAGCTGTGGATTTAGCTTGCATGAAGCCTCCTTCGGTTCGCGAATAACATTATTCTTCAACTACAAAATCAAACAACATATATGCAATGGCGATAAAGATCAGGTCATAAACTATCAAGAGATTTAGCCATGGCAGGATGTTGCCAATGGAATCGCCTGTAAGATATCCGCCGCTGGCTTTTACGGCGGCGATCAAAACCGGGATTACCACCGGGAACAGGAGAATGGGGAGCAAAACATCCCGTGTGCGTGCCTGGATAGCCATGCTGGCGAGCAGGGTCCCGACCACAGTATAACCAATGGAACCGAGCAGGATTACGAGCAATAGACCGGGATTGAACAGATCGACATTATATAAAAACGAATAAATCGGAAGGACAATCGCCTCGACGATCAACATGAAAGCGAGATTGCTGATCGCTTTTCCAAAGTAGATCGCGGTACGATCAACCGGTGCCAGCAAAAGGCCGTCGAGACAACCCCGATCCTTTTCAACAGCCATCGAGCGGCCGAGAC
>CAZPCR010000242.1:0-5129 GCA_964585035.1 uncultured Anaerolineaceae bacterium | reverse complement strand
AGCACAGCGCGCCCATCGGCCGAGGCCATGCGCTGGCGGAAACCATGCACGCGCATACGGCGGCGGATCTTGGGTTGATATGTTCGTTTAGGCATTTTATACGTTCCTCACTAGCTCGAAGATAATTGCAAGTCCCATCATTAAATAGATGGGTTCCAAAAGGGAGATACAGCCGATCATCCAGAGAAGCAGGGTATTATACCTTGAAGGTTCTGATTCGGTCAATTTAGGATTCAACGGGCAAGCTTGTCACTTTTGGACCAAACCTGCCTTATTGCCCCTATCGTCAAATAAAAATATCGTATCACGTACGTGAGGCGATGGCCGCTTTGGCCCAGGTGATGGCAGCCATGACCGTTGAAAAACCAAGCGTGTTAATGCCGAGCAACAAGGTATGCTCGATCTCATCGGATGTCGCGCCTGCATCGAGGGCTCGATGTGTATGGGAGTGAACGGCGCTCTCTGACCCGTTCGCGGCGGCCATGCCCAATTTGATCAGCTCGCGCGTCTTGATGTCCAGGGGTCCCGATGCAGAGGTGACTTCTCCAAGATTTTCGTAGGCCTTGTATACATCAGGATGATCCTTTTTAAATTGCTGGTAGGGTTTCGGTAGCTGGCTCATCTCTTTCTCCTCTGGCATTATTTGGGTTGATGATTCATGACTGTGCACATCTGTGCAGAAGAGGGGTCGATCAGGTAATAGCCTTCATTGGCGCACATCCGGCACAGCGTAATACCATCCACAACAATTTCACGTTCGTTGATGATTTCCTCCCCGCAATAATCGCAGGTTGTGCGGACGGCAGGCTTGCTGATCAACTCGTTCAACGACGGGTGGAGAGTGACCTCCTGACAGCGCAACAGCTCCCCTTCGGGCATGATCTGATATCCCTGTAATTGCGCAAAATAATGGCGGGTTTCATGTGGCGCATAAAGCCATGCACGGTCCCTGGCATCCAGGGCAGGCGAAACGCGGAGCGCATGGCCGGTTTTCACGTCTGCAAAGGTAGCCGCGATCTTGCCAAAGTCCTTGACGTGCAGTGTGCGGTGGCCAACCGTGGCGCCAGTGGCAGCTTCGATGCCGTCCGCAAAACAGCCGTCGCTTTCGATGATGACCAGGGCCGTGGTTTTTCTGACCGGCGCTTCCAGACCCAAAACTGCAAGACCCGCCAGACCGATGCGGGCACCCAATACCTGCCGAGGACAAAGGTGGCCGTGTCGGGCGGACGATTTTTGAAGTATATCGGTTAAGGAAGGAACCATCATTACCTCCATACAGATCAACCTGTACGCACGATCACATGTCCAGCGGCGGTCAGTTCGACACGAAGAGATGCCAGCGGTTTTTTTGCAGGGCCCTGTAGGACGTTCCCTTTATCATCATATCGGGAACCGTGACAGGGACAGGTAAGACCATTCGCGTCCTGCCAGACGGTGCAGCCGAGATGTGTGCATATCAGACTTAGGGCGCTGAAACCAGCCTGGTTATGGGTGAGGAGAGCCGGCACATCCGAAATGACCGTCTGTGTACCGGGCGGAAAATTTGAAGCCGGGCCCAGGTCGAATTCTGTTTTAGGAGCAGGTCCGGGTTGAAAATCCAGAAACCGGATCAGACCGGCCAGACCGATCAGACCACTGGCAGCCAACAGAGCGGTGGTGGTGAGCTTAAGGAAGTCGCGACGGGAAGGATCAGGCATTTTATCTTTGAACCGAATGGCAGGTATGACAATACGCGGAGGATTGATCAGTCCCAATTTGCGTACAACCACTGCCCATCACCGGCCTGAAGGTAAATACCTGGCCGGTGGCTTTACCAACAAGTTGATAGGTCCCGTCAGGCAGAACGCGCGTGTTCCACAACGGCTCGCCCTTATCAGTGACGAGAATTGTATCTCCAACTTTCGGGTCAACGATCGGGTTGAGCAGTGCCAGGCGGAAAGCAATATCGTTTGGATCGGTCAGTGTTTTAGTCTGCGGCAGTTGGGAGGGTGTGCCATGACAGGTCTGGCACTGGATGTATTGGATCTGTGTTTCATTCGAATGAATATCGCCGTCACCCATGGCTTCGGTGCGTGTATGGCAATCAACGCAGTCCAATGTGTATTCGCATTTTGTGAACTGGGCAATGGGCTGATAATAGTTATGCAGACGATCGGTCGACTGGTCAGTACGCTGGACGAACGTCATCGTGCGCAAATCATAGTTGCCTTGGTTATGACAGGTATTGCACTGTGTATATGGAATTGCCGTTGTCAGTTTATGGATCTGGCCTTTTGAAAAAGAATCGATCTTCGGTGTATGGCAGGCGGCGCAGCCTGTGAGCCGGTCGAATGGCTGACCAGTGAGAGGCTTGGCGTTGATATGACAGTCAAGACAATTGGTCGCAAATTCCTTGATGAACGGGTTAGTCTCTGTAGCCGGATCGAAAACCTTGAGCGCAGGCACACCGGTCTTTGTTGTGATCACATCATCGCTTACAGCATGGATCCCGAAACGGGCCGTCAGGTCCGGTTCGGCCCCGAAGGTATAGAGCATGGTCGATATTGCACCTGCATAGGTGGACTGCACACTGCCCATCACGCGCTGGATATGGTCACTGTTATCGGCGGCCGTACCTGAATGACAATTGCCGCCCCCGCAGGACTGCTGCACCACCGACAGGTCGGAGGGATTGGCGCCGCCGCGCATGCTGCTGTGCGCCTGATCGGCGTTAAGCGCCAGCGCATCACCGCCATGACAGATCACACAACCGAAAGTTTTAACAGGGTGCGATGGGCTGATCTGGGCCAGGTCGCTGTGACAGGTAAGACAATATTCCGGTTTGCCGGTCAGGGTCGGAATCAGGAGGACCGGCTTCGGCTGGCGTGAGGTTAGCCACCAGGCGAGGACCAATACTAGAAGAAGGGCACCGGAACCTAAAAGGAGTGAACGGTTCATACTTTAGCTGGCGGACGGCCCACCTGGCATCGATAGCCTGGCCACGATCGACAGGATGATGACGACCAGTACGATCACTGCCAATGTAACTTGGGCCAAACGGTTGGACTTGGGAAACCAGCGACCCAGTTCGCGGTCGGCCGGTTTAGGAAAAATGTATGGGATTAGCGCCAGCAATACCAGCAGTAATACCGGAACGACAACGCCCCAAAAGAACGGGTCGCCCCATTTGAGCATCTGCTGGATCCATAGGAAGAACCAGGGCGCACGAGCTTCACCGAGTACTTCAGCCGTCTGCGTGATCGGTTCGTCAAGGGGAGCCGGCAAAAAAATCGCAAGCAGGATAAGCGCAGCACCGGAGAAGAGCATGGCCAATACTTCGCGGCGCACCAGCTCATAGCGCGTGATCCGTTTATTATCTGTCCGCAGTGCGGGAGGTGGTATGGCAATACCGCCGTCACGACGGACGCGGAAAATATGCCAGACCAACAGGATGGCCGCGCCAAGCATCAACCCGAAAATATGCCAGGCATAGAAGCGGATCAATGTTGCGATACCGGGTTGAGTCGAGCCGGTAAGGATGATGTAAAGCTCGGACCCGATCCATGGGATGGTCTTAATGAGATTGGTCCCCACCACCAGCGCCCATTGAACGCCTATATCCCAGCGTAGGACGTAGCCGGTGAAGTCGAGCAGGATCGCAATCACGAACAACGCCAGCCCGAGCAGATAATTGAAGCGGCGTGGCGGCGCATAGGCCCCGGTGAAGACGACCCGCACCAGATGTACTGCGATGACGATCAGTAATAGCTGCGCAGCCCAGAAATGGAGATTGCGGACGAGTGCGCCAAAGGGAACCTGATATGTGATGGTCTGAATGGAAAGCCCGGCTTGGTCGGGCGTGGGAATGTAATAGAACATTTCCAGGATGCCGGTCACCCCCAGCACAAGCATCAGGAAGATAGCCAACCCACCCGCGCCGAGAGTGTAACGCCAGCGCGCTTGAGCTGCGGGGATCGTAGGCGGGTGTAAGTGGTGGAAAAAATTTGGGCGCATAAAGGAATTATAGTTGAGTCACAAAAAACCGCCCCTTGCAGGAGCGGTTTTGTTTTTAGGGTATGCTCAGTCGCCGGCTGCCTTTGAAGGAGAAACAGGTTTATGTTGTGCAGCCTGTGAATGTTCTTCTTCATTTTCGAAGAGCGGCAGGTACTTGGCCGCCAGGCCGAAAGCCAGAATGCCGGCAGAGAAGATTCCAACCGATAAGGAGATTTCTGGCAGGGATGGGATATAGTGGACGTTACTCGCCATGAAGGTCGGAATATAGGTCAATGGGTCCGGATGCCGTACGGCGAACCAGCTTACGTCGAAACGATCCAGGATCATGCCCACCAGCAGGATAATAGATCCAATTAATAACCCCTTGGGGCTTTGACGGACCCGCTTTAATGAGAACAGGATCAACGGTATGACGGAGCCGACCAGGATTTCCGTCCAGAACAAGATGCTCATCAAGCCGCTGTTGAATAGATAGTGCAGGTCATTCGCGAGGGTAAGCTGGGTAAACCTGACAACCAGATAAATCACCAAAACAATCGGAATGGCCCTGGCTAGTTTCTCCAGCAAATGGATTTCGAGGCCGCGCTTGAAATAACGGGAGCTGAGCGACGACTCGAAGATGATCATCGCCACGCCGATGGAGATGGCCGAGATGAAGAACAGGATTGGCAGGATGGGCGTCCACCATAATGGGTATAGTTTTGCGGGTTGGATCAGCAATAGCGAGCCGAGCGAAGACTGGTGCAGCGTGGATAGCACAACGCCCAGGATCACGAACGGCATGATGAATTTATGTATGAGGTGTGAAAACTTCTGCCATTCGAGTCCGTCGAACACAACTGGGGCAAATTCAATGGCCAGCACAGTAAGATAACTCATCACACAGAGACCGATTTCAAGTAAAACCGAGGTCGGGTTCATGTGGATCATCATATACCAGATGCGCTCGGGATGACCCAGGTCGACCAGCAGGGCAATAACGACCATGATGTAACCAAGGAAGCCTGTCAAGACAGAAGGCTTGAGCAGGGGTTGGAATTCCTTCAGCTCAAAGATATACACGGTTGCAGCCATGACAAAAGCGCCGCTGCCGATGGCAACCCCGGTGAACAGGTCGAAGCTGATCCAGAAACCCC
>CAZPCR010000241.1:1455-5138 GCA_964585035.1 uncultured Anaerolineaceae bacterium | reverse complement strand
CATCCCAGACCTAGAAGACCATAAGAAGGTGTTCCAATTGCTGCCGGCCGTCGAAAAAGAGCTCGGCATGACGCTCTCAGATGCCTATCAGTTGATCCCCGAGCAGTCCACTGCCGCGATCATTGTCCACCATAAAGACGCAAAGTACTACAGCGTTGGCGAAAGCCGGGTTGAGCAGTTGATGAAGTAACGCCAGTACCCAAAGATGGCATGTTGCGCTACAGATTACAATGAATAAGCAGTAGGGCAAGATGACGTCATGCCCTTCGGAATACAATGCGAAAATATTCAAAGCATCTCCCGGTATTTCTATTACTGATCACCGCATTATTGATTGGTTTTTTTACGGTTAAAGATTACGGGGAGAGCTGGGACGAGGCCGATATTTATCGCTACGGTGATTATGCTCTGAATGCCTACCGCTACATTCTTCATCCCCAGGACTTGCCCCCCTTCAACACAAACTTAAACCTATACGGGCCGGCATATTATCTGGCAACCGACTTGCTGGCTCGATTATTTAAATTGGCGATCCCGGTTTGGTCCCTGGTCAATGCCTGGCACTTTGTATATTTCCTGACGTTCCTGGAATGCACCCTGGTGATATACCTTTTATCAAGACGCTGGATGAAGGAGCCGGCTGCCTTTGGGGTGGTACTTTTATTTTTATCGCAGCCTTTGCTCTGGGGACATGCCTTCATCAACCCCAAAGACATACCCTTTATGGCATTTTTTACAACAAGCATCTATGCTGGTCTAAGAATGGTGGATAACTATAAGGCTTTGTCAAAGCCAGATGGGACAATCATCCTGGCAGGCATCCTTTTGGGATTTACTTCCTCTTTCCGTGTGATCGGCCCCTTTGCCGGCTTGCTTGTTCTGGGATATGCCATCTACAAATTAAGATCAAATTCCATCCTTCTTGCGGTTCTTTACTTTTGTATTGCAGCGATCACAACTTATTTGACCTGGCCCTACTTGTGGGGTTCATTGATCCCGCATTATATAGAGAGCCTCCAAACCATGTCCCAATTCCCCTTTGCCACCCAGATATTGTTCGGGGGAAAGCTATATAAGGCGGACCAGCTCCCAAATATTTATTTTCCAACGATCCTGGGAATACAGCTTACCGAATCAGCCCTTTTGTTAATGGGGATTGGCATTATTACGTCTATTTTTTTCTTATTTAAAAAGGAGACTGGGGAGCCATTTTTTCTTTTTCTCGGGTGGTTTTTAATTCCAACTCTGGCGATCATATCAACCGGCAGCCCGCTGTATGACAACGCCCGCCAGCTCTATTTTCTTTTTCCACCATTGTTTATTTTGATGGGTATCGCACTCGAAAAGATATTTGCTTTTCTCACTCATCCGTTGGGCAGAGCTGTGTTTCTCTTAATAGCCGCCCTGCCGGGAATCCTGGTTGCAGTCCGGCTTCACCCCTATGAATATATATACTACAATGCCTTCGTCGGTGGGACAGGCGGCGCATACCGGAGCTTTGAAATGGATTATTGGGGGACCTCTTTTAAAGACATCACGGAACACATCAATTCGGTTGCACCTGAAAACTCCAGGGTGCTGGTATTTGGCCCGGAACAGATTGTTGGTCAATATGCTCGGCCGGATATTCAAGTCTTTATTCCGGAGCAGCAGCCAACGGCCAGCTACGATTATGTGGCATTCCTGACCAGGGAGAATCTCGATGAACGGCGCTGCAAGGGTGCGGAGACTATTTTTTCGGTTAACAGAAGGGGTGCAGTATTATCGGTTCTAAAAAGTATTTCTATTGGCACAGAATGCAAGTGAGAATTCAAACAGGATCTTTTGAATGAAGATCACAATGGATAATAAGAAGGCTGTTTTTATTCTGCTCGCCATCGCGTTAGTGATCGGTATTCTCACGATCAAGCAATATGGCGAATCGTGGGATGAGCTGCAATTCTTCAAATACGCCGACCGCGCCATCGACGCCTATTCCACATGGCCCACTACGGGCACCATAACGCTTACAGGGAATACCTACGACAACTATGGTCCCGCGTATGTAATGCTGGTAGCGCTGGGTGCGCGGCTGCTCGAATTGTTCGTCCCATTGATCACATCCGACATCCGCCATCTTCTCTATTTTATTACCTATCTAATTAGCATATGGGCCTTCTATGAACTTTGTGTACGCTGGCTGGCTCGCGGCGCATCGCTCGGAGCGACGATGCTCTTCGCCACCCAACCCCTCTTCTGGGGTCACGCCTTCATCAGCCCGAAGGACATTCCCTTCCTGGCCTTTTTCCTGCTCAGCCTCTTGTTCGGATTCCGAATGGCCGACTCATTCAAACCGGTATTATTCGATAAGGTGACGCCCCGTGCCAAATGGACACTCTTCGCCCTGGTCGCTCTATGGTTGGTCTCCGTTTTTGGGCTGTTCATAGCCACGGATCTGGTGCATGGCTGGATAAGCAGCCTGGTGCAAGCCGCCGCGGCTGGTCAGGCCAATCTTGTTTCTTCGATCGCTTCCGATATCCACAAGGTAAACCATGACGTCTATATTCAAAAATACTTCGTATTTTTCCTGCATATACGGGCCGTATTTTTTATTCTATCTACTTTGATTCTCGTCTGGTTCTGGCGCAGGGTTCCGTCTGCTCTCCGCTTATTACTTTCCATCGCTCCTGCAGCCATCTTGCTGGGCGTCACGACCTCGATCCGGGTGCTCGGCCCCTTTGCAGGATTAATGGTCGCGGGCTATGCAGTCTGGAAATCGGGTAAAAAAGCCCTGCCTATGTTGCTCGCTTATGGGATCGTTGCATTGATCGCAATGTACCTCACCTGGCCTTATCTCTGGCCCAATCCAATCGGTCACCTCTTTGAAAGCGCACGCGTGATGGCGGAATATCCATGGAAAGGGGAAGTCCTCTTCAACGGCGTGATGTACACGTCCACAGACATTCCGCGTTCCTACCTGCCCGTCCTGTTGGGCATCCAGTTAACGGAACCGGTATGGTTCCTGTTCGTGCTTGGTTTGGCGGTGGTAGTTTATGAAAGCATTAAAATGCGGCATGAGAAGATCGTTTTGCTTGTCTTAACTTTGGTGTGGTTTATCCTTCCGTTCCTCGGGTTCGTTATTACCCGCTCGCCTTTATACGATAATTTTCGTCAGGTCTTTTTTATCCTGCCGCCGGTTTTTATAATGGCCGGGGCTGCGTTTGAAAAAATTAAACGGCCCCTTCTGCAAGGTGCCCTGGTCGGACTGCTGCTGTTACCAGGCATCATCGGCGGCATCCAACTACACCCGTATGAATACATCTACTACAACCGGTTTATCGGCGGCGTGCAGGGCGCATTCCGAAAATATGAATTGGATTACTGGGGCACGTCGTACCGTGAGGCTGCAAATTACTTGAACGAGATCGCCCCTGCCAATGCAAATATATGGGCCGATGGCCCCGTACAAATATTGCAATTGTACGCGCGGCCGGACCTGAAGATATATTCGACGTTTGAAGCCGCCCGCGCCAGCCGTTACGATTTTGTAGTGGTGACTACGCGTTACAATCTGGACCTGCAGGTGTATCCGGGGGCAAAGGTTATATACGGCATTGAACGCGACAGTTCGCTCTTAACGGTGATTAAAAAACCCTGATGGAGAAGAGATGAGTGATTTGCTCGAAAGACTTTCGTCCGAAGTG
>CAZPCR010000241.1:0-1355 GCA_964585035.1 uncultured Anaerolineaceae bacterium | reverse complement strand
AAACCCTGATGGAGAAGAGATGAGTGATTTGCTCGAAAGACTTTCGTCCGAAGTGATACTGGCTGATGGGGCCATGGGAACCATGCTTCACAGCCGCGGTGTGAGTTTCGAGAAATGTTTCGATGAGTTAAACCTGACCAATCCCTCGGCGGTAGCCGAGGTCCATCGCGAATACATTGAAGCAGGGGCACAGCTGATCCTGACCAACACCTTCGGTGCGAACCGCTTTAAGTTAGGCCAGCACGGGTTGGAGAAAAAAACGGCTGAGATCAACAAAGCCGGTGTGGAGCTTTCCAGACGCATCGTTTCCGCTTCCTACAAGGATGTTCTCGTTGCAGGTGACGTTGGTCCGCTTGGCGTGCGCATCGCACCTTTTGGCAGGGTACAGCCGGAACAGGCGCGCTCTGCCTTCGCAGAACAAATTCAAGCTTTGTGTGAAGCCGGTGCGGACCTGATCGTTATTGAAACGATAAGCGATCTTTATGAGATCCAGGGAGCGGTCAAGGCCGCGAAACAGGTCTGTTCCCTACCGTTGGTTGCCTCCGTTACCTTTACCCGGGACGATCGCACCTTGCTTGGCGACGATCCCATGAAAGTGGCGCGCACGCTTCACGAGGCCGGTGCGGACGTGATCGGAGTCAATTGCTCAGGCGGGCCTGCGCAACTTTTGCGCCTGCTCAAGCAAATGCGTCATGCCGTTCCCAGTGGCAGATTCTGGGTCAAACCGAATGCCGGTTGGCCCGAACAGGTCGGTGGACGCATTATGTATCCGGCAGACCCCGATTACTTTGGCGATTACGCTCTTTCATTTCGGGAGGCAGGCGCCAGCATCGTCGGCGGCTGCTGCGGGACGACACCTCAGCACATCTCCGCCATGCGCAAGGCGCTGGACAATTCACCTGCCATAGAGCCTTCGCACATCACAATGATGCCTGAAGATGAAATCATCGAGACCGCACAGGAACAGCCAACTGAGTTCGCACAAAAGCTCGCGGCGAAAAAGTTCGTTATTTCGGTCGAGATGGATCCGCCGCGCGGGCTCTCGACTCATAAACTTCTGGCAGGCGCCTCTCTGCTGGCCGAAGCCGGTGCGGACGTCATCAACGTGGCCGACAGCCCTATGGCGCGTATGCGAATGTCCGCCTGGGCGGTCTGCGACGTAGTCCAGCGCCGCGTCAACGTGGAGACCACTCTCCACTTCCCCACCCGCGGCCGGAACCTGCTGAGGGTGCAGGGCGACCTGCTCGCGGCACATGCACTCGGCATTCGGAATGTGCTCGTCATCATGGGCGACCCCACGGCCATCGGCGATTATCCCGAAGCGATGGATAACTATGACCTCGTCCCCTCCGGTT
>CAZPCR010000240.1:0-5153 GCA_964585035.1 uncultured Anaerolineaceae bacterium | reverse complement strand
CGCCGGGCGGCGGCTTTGTGTTTGCCGCGGTCCACAATATTCAGGACATGGTGCCACCTGAGAATATTGTGGCGGCGTTCGATACCGCATTGGAATATGGCAGGTATGGAAAATGATGACACACGACGGGCAAGCGCGTGAGCATTTGAAAAGAAGCGAGCCTATATGAAACATCGCGAGCGCGTGATAACCGCTCTTGATCATCGAGAACCGGACCGCTGCCCCATGCAGGTAAGTTTCACGCCCGAATTTGCCACACGACTCGAGGCCGATTTAAAGCTCAAGGGCCAGGGTCTGCACAATCCACACGGAGGCGGCAACACCTATGAGCTTGAACGTACACTCGATGAGGATATGTTGCTGACTTCGGTGGGCTGGGTGAACGGCTATTACCAGGACGGTTATCAGGACCTGGATGATTACAGGGATGAATGGGGAGTCACCTGGAGAACGGTCGAATACCAGACGCGATTCGGAACGGGAAAATACACTGAACCCGGTGGTCATCCCCTATCGGATGATGCTGCCCTTGAGAAATTTTTGCCTCCAGAACCGGCTCGTCCCGAACTATACGTCGAAGCTGAAAAGACGCTGCGCGACTTCAGAAATGAATACTGGATCGTGGGTGTCACCCCGACCACCATCTTTGAATGCGCCTGGGCGTTGCGCGGTTACGAACAGCTGCTGATGGATATGGCCAGCGACCCCGGGCGGGCGAACGCCGTTCTAGACTTTCCCTTACGTTATCATATGGCTGTCACACAGCGACTGGTGAAGATGGGGGTGGACATGATCTGGCTGGGCGATGACGTCGGTGGTCAGACATCCATGTTGATGTCACCCAAAATGTGGCGTACTTATCTCAAGCCGCGCATGGCCGAATTGATAGGCTCTTTGCGGGCGATCAACCCGCGGATCAAGATCGCCTATCATACCGACGGTGTCGTCTATCCGATCATCCCCGAGTTAATTGAAATCGGGATTGATGTGCTGAACCCGATCCAGCCGCTGGCGATGGACCCGATCAAATTGAAGAATGATTACGGCGACATGCTGTGTTTCTGGGGATCCATGGATATCCAGAAGACGATCCCGTACGGTACGCCGGAGGATGTGAGGAATGAGGTGCTCCTGCGCCTGAAGACGATCGGGCGCGGCGGCGGCCTACTGATCGGACCGACCCATAACCTGCAGCTGGATACACCCCTGGAGAATTTCTGGGCGATGATCCATACCATCCAACAGACACCTTACGGTTCTTTATCATAGAGGCAAAAGGCATGCAGTATCGTGATCCAGGTCCAACCGGTTGAAAGGTTTCAACGATCATCGATGAACAGTTTCTTTATTACGGGTGAGTCATGATGACGAAGCGTGAAGTGGTCCATGCTGTACTGGCAGGGAACAAGCCGCCTTACGTACCCTGGTCGTGCGGCTTTACCAGGGAAGCCAGGGAGAAGCTGCAAGCGCATTACGGAACGGTCGATGTGGAGGATGCGCTGCAGAACCACATCCTGAAGCTGGGCAGCGATATCGGTTTTTTCACCCGGCTGAGTGAAAATCACCTGAGGGATGTTTTCGGAGTTGTGTGGGACCGCAGCATCGATAAGGATATTGGCAACGTCGAGGGCTGCATACTGCCGGAGCCGAGCCTGAAGCATTATGCGTTCCCCGACCCGCTCGACCCGCGTTTTTTTACAGAGATCCCCCGCCTAATTGGAAAATATCCGGACCGCTTTCGCGTTTTCCAAATCGGGTTTTCACTGTACGAGCGAGCCTGGACGATGCGGGGGATGCAAAACTTGTTAATGGACTTTTATGACCATCCTGAATTTGTCCATGAGTTCCTGAATGCCATCGCGGACTACAACATTGCCCAGGTCCATGAGGCCCTGAAATTCGACATCGATGCCGTGTATTTCGGCGACGATTGGGGTCAGCAGCGCGGACTGCAGATGGGTCCCAAGATGTGGCGGGAATTCATTTACCCGGTGCTCAAGCGCATGTACGGCGCGGTACATGCCGGAAATAAATATGTGTTCATCCATTCGTGCGGCGACGTCGATGAATTATTCGAGGACCTGATCGGCATCGGCTTGAACTGCTTCAACCCCTTTCAGCCCGAGGTGATGGATGTGGCGGCTCTTGCGAAGCAATACCGCGGTCAACTGGTATTCCACGGCGGATTATCGACCCAGCAGACTCTGCCCTATGGCACGGAGGAAGACGTCCGCGCAGAGACCCGAGGCTTACTGGAGATGGGCAGGGAGGGCGGCTACATCTTTGCCCCGGCACATGATGTGGAAGGCGACGTTTCCCTGGAAAATATGCTGGCTTTCATCGATGTGGTTCAAAGCCAGCCAGAATATCGAAACCATTAAGGAGCAAAGTCATGGCTATTCTCGATGACCTACGTACATGCGTGATCGACGGGGACATGAACCAGACCCAAAAACTGGTGCAAGAGGCAATCGCGGAGAATATACCCGCCGAACATATTTTAAAGGAAGGCTTGATCAGCGCCATGGCGGAGGTCGGTCGTTTGTTCGAGAGCGGCGAGTACTTTATGCCCGAAATGCTGATCGCGGCGCGCGCGATGAAAAGCGGTTTGACGCTATTACGACCGCACCTGATCGCAGCGAACGTGCACGCGGTTGGGAAGGTTGTCATCGGCACCGCACAAGGCGACATACACGACATCGGCAAGAACCTGGTGGGAATGATGCTGGAGGGAGCAGGCTTCGAAGTGATCGACCTGGGCGTAGACGTACCCCCGGAAAAATACGTCCAGGCTGTACGAGATCATCACCCCGACCTTGTGGCCTGTTCGGCGTTATTGACGACAACGATGCTGCGGATGAAGGAAATGATCACGGCGCTCGACGAAGCCGGCTTGCGCGGCCAAGTTAAAGTGATGGTAGGCGGCGCACCCATTACGGAAAGCTATGCCAGGGAAATCGGGGCAGACCTTTTTGCTCCCGATGCAGCTTCCGCTGCGAGCCGGGCGAAAGAGCTACTCTTAGAGATCAAGAAACCCTGAGGAACCACTGCATTGAAACGGACAGTCTGCGGCTTTTGGAGCGATAGGTCATGACCTCGGGAGTTGTGTTCGATATTAAAGAATTCACAATTCACGATGGGCCGGGCATCCGCACGACCGTATTCATGAAAGGCTGTCCATTGTCCTGCACATGGTGCCATAACCCTGAAGGCCAGTCGAGGCAGCCTCAAGTCATCCGTAGTCTGGCCGGGGAACGGCTGGCGGGCCAGAGATTCGCGGCAGCAGAGTTGGCCGCGCTATTGAATGGGCAAGCCGATATCCTGCGGTTGAATGAAGGAGGCATTACCTTTTCGGGCGGTGAACCGCTCCTGCAGGCCGAATTCGTCGCCGAGGTAATCGATCTGCTTAAGGGCGTCCATATTCTGCTCGACACCTCCGGCTACGGAAATCAGCTGGATTTTCGCTCGCTCGTCGAGCGGTCAGACCTGATCTATTTCGACCTCAAATTGATCGACCGCGAGAAGCACCAGCATTACACCGGATGCGATAACAATATGATATTGAATAACTTGAAGTTCCTGAGCGTCTCGGGCAAACCGTTTGTCATCAGAGTGCCGCTGGTGCCCGGCGTGACGGATACCGATGAAAACCTGGCCGCCATTGCCGAAACGGCGGCCGGATTATCCGGCTTGTTATACGTGGACCTACTGCCCTACAACATGGCTGCCGGATCGAAATACGAATATGCCGGCATGGAATTCAAGCCGGATTACGATGAAAAGCGCCCGCTGAATGTCAACACATTGCTCTTCGAGCAATACGGTGTAAAGGTAAATGTCGAATGAACCAGCAAATGGAATCCTTGAAGAAGCGCGTACGGGCCGGCGAGCACCGATCCCTAAGACAAACCGAGCCGATCCAAGTCCTGGCGGAGTGTGAAGCCGAAGGATTATCGTGGCCGCGGCGCGTGGCACGTCTCATCCGCCGTCAGTGCGAAGCCGAACAGGTTGTGATCGGCCCGGAAGACCGCATCGCCTTCACACGGACGTTACCCGCCGTGCCTCCAATCTACAGCCCCGAGGACATGGCCCGACTTACTGCAGGGCGAACGATGCACGAACTTGGCCCGATCAGCAATATCTGCGTGGACTGGAGCTTGTTACTGAAACAGGGTCTGTTGGGACGGAAACAAGTTGCCAAGGCGACCCGTGAGCGGCTGGCACATGACCCCCAGGCCGTTGAGTTTCTGGACAGCGCCATTGAGTCCATGGAGGCCGTGATGGAACTGGCCGCCCGCTATGCTAGAAAGGCGCGGGCGATGGGACGCGATGATCTGGCCGGGGTCCTGGAAAGAGTACCAGCCGAGCCTGCGCGCACATTCCATGAAGCACTGCAGTCGCTGCGTTTTTGTCATTCCGTAGTATGGCTGGGAGGAAACTATCATGTGGGCCTGGGGCGTTTCGACCAAACTATGTGGCCCTATCTCGAAGCGGATCTTGCGGCGGGACGTTTAACCATCGAGGCGGCTGAAAATTTGCTGGCCGAATTCTTCATCTCGCTGAACAAGGATAGCGACCTGTATCCCGGCGTCCAGCAGGGGGATAATGGCCAGACGCTAACCCTGGGCGGTGTGACGCCGGACGGAGACCCGGCGGTGAACGAACTCACGCGCATGGTACTGAGAGTGGCGCGTGACGTGGCGATGATCGACCCAAAGATCAACCTGCGCATCTCGGCCCAGACCGACCTTGACCTGCTAAGCGTGGCGACAGAGCTAACACGGATGGGGCTTGGGTTCCCCCAGTACAGCAACGACGATGTAGTCATCCCCGCGCTGGTGGCGCACGGCTATGATCTTGAAGATGCACGCGATTATGTCGTTGCAGCCTGCTGGGAATTCATCATCCCCGGTCGCGGTATGGAAGTTGTTAATATTGGAGCCGTGTCATTCCCGGCCGCAGTGGACAATGCGCTCCGAGACGGCCTGGCGGAGGGAGAAGATTTCGACTGCATCCTCGACCGCGTCCATATACAAGTCCGCGAACAAGTTAATCGCCTGGCAGACGCCTATTCACACTTGTTGCTGCCTCCCGCCCCCTATTATTCGATCTTCATGCAGGGCTGTCTCGAGCAGGGCCGGGATGTTTGCGAA
>CAZPCR010000239.1:0-5156 GCA_964585035.1 uncultured Anaerolineaceae bacterium | reverse complement strand
CGATTGCCGCTCCCACTGGATTAAAGGTGCGCACCAAGCCCGCGGCCAGGATGATGATCGCCAATGGGGTATTCGTTGCATCCTTGGTCAGGATCTGATTCGAGATCAACGCGTTTCCCAGTGCCGGATTGATCAACACCGCGCCCATGGCCGCCGAGATCGCAATCACGGCCCCCACTGACAGGTCCACGCCGCCTGTTGCTATTACCATGGTCATTCCAATAGCTACCAGGATGAGTGGCGCCCCATTATTGAATATGTCGATAATATTGCCGTACAAATGACTTCCGTACACTGGGTCTTGCAGAATACCGATTTTAAAGAAACTTGGATTAATAACGGCATCAAACAACAGGATAAATACCCACGCCACCAGCGGCCAGAATAACCGGCTGTCGCGGATTCGTCCAAGAAATGATTTCTGATTCATGCTTTTTCACTTCCTGCAATCGACTGCATGATCTTGCGCGCTCCCACATCACCCGCATATTCGGTTATCTTTTTCTGATCGCGCAAGACTACAATTCGATGGCTGGTACGCAATACTTCCTCCAATTCAGAGGAAATGAACACGCACGATTTGCCTTCCTCGGCCAGCGAAAGTACTAGTTTTTGAATCTCAGCCTTGGCTCCCACATCTATACCTCGTGTGGGCTCATCGAGAATGAGCAGCCGGGGATTCGTGGCAAGCCAGCGAGCCAGGATTACCTTCTGCTGGTTCCCGCCGCTCAAATTCTTTACAGGTTGATCGGCGGAGGGAGTGCTTATATTCAATAAGGCAATATATTTGTTCGCAATCTCGTATTGTTTTTGCAGGCTCAAATATTTGAACCATCCCAAACCCGCTTGCATGGCAAGGATGATATTCTCTCTCACTGTCAACTCCCCCAGGATTCCTTCGTCTTTCCGGTCCTCGGGGCTGAGCGCTATCCCTCTGTTTATCGACCCGAGCGGGGAGATGTCCTTTACTGTTTTTCCGTCGATGGAAATTGACCCGCTATCGGGCTTTTCGATACCGAATAAAAGCTCGGCGATTTCGGTACGTCCCGAGCCGAGCAAACCCGCCATTCCAACCACCTCCCCCGCATGCAATTCCATGTCGAATGGTTCTATGGAGCCGATACGACCGAGTCCTTTTGCCTGAAGGAAAGCGCTCCCTGTAATGTGCTGGCCGCTTTCAGATTTTAGCTTTGTCATTTCATCAAACTCGGTCAGGCTGCGACCGATCATTTTCGTTATCAATTCCAGCCGGGGTAGGGCAGCAGTATTATAGGTCCCAACCAATTTCCCGTTTCTGAGTATAGTGATCCGATCTGCAATTTCATTTACCTGGTCCAGGAAATGGGTGATGAAGATGATGGCCATGCCTTCACTTTTTAGTTTGCGCATCACCCTGAAGAGCTGTGCTGTTTCGTGGACCGTGAGGCTGGAGGTTGGTTCGTCCAGGATCAGAACCTTGGCAGAGGTAATTTCAAGCGCCCTTGCGATAGCCGCCATTTGCTGGATGGCAACCGAACAGGACCCCAAAGTTTGTGTTACATCAATATCAATATCCAATCCTTTAAGGATCTGCCCGGCGTTTTCATTCATTCTCTTCCAGTCGATCATCCCCCATTTCATCGGTTCGCGACCGATGAGAATGTTTTCAGCGACTGTTAAATTCTGACAAAGATTGATTTCTTGGTAAACCGTGCTGATTCCAATTTCCTGTGCAAATTGAGGCGATCTTATAATGACTTCATCCCCGTTAAAGTTTATCCTTCCAGAATCTGGTCGTTCAACCCCGGTTAATACTTTGATCAGGGTGGATTTTCCTGCGCCATTTTCCCCTACCAGGGCATGGATCTCGCCTTTTTTGAGTTCGAAATCCACATTCTCAAGGGCAACTACACCCGGAAAGGATTTTGAAATTGCCTTCATCAATACAACATTTTGAGGTTCTGCCATCATATTGCCTGTCTTTGAACAATCTATATTTGTTTTGAGATAGAGAAGCGACAATTTTATTTTTTGCCGCTTCTCTATCGACTGGACTAATCCGAGCGCATGTTCAAACGCTCTTTGCCCGGACTGTCAAATTTTAGTACTGGCGAGTCGGCAGCAATTGGGCCGCGTTGTCGGGATAATACACTGTCTCGTTGGTCAGTACTTCCTTGTCAATCGCCTGTCCGTTCATGAGTTTCAGGGACATATCTGCAACTTGCGGTCCCAGCAGGGGATTGCATTCAACGTCAGCGATGAACCAACCATCGACCATGGCTTGGAAGCCGCCGCGCGTGCCGTCTACGGATACGATCTTGAGATCGCCCGGTTTGATGCCTGCGGCCTTCAAAGCCTCGAGGGCGCCAATTCCCATATCATCGTTCTGGAAGAAAATGCCCTGGAAATCGGTTCCGGCTTTGTATTTCTGCAGGAAGGCTTGCATCACAGGAAGAGCCTCTGCGCGGGTGAAATTGCCAGTCTGGGAATCAAGGATCTTGATGTTGGAGTTGAGTTTCTCGCGGATTCCCTTGGAGCGGCCAACCGCTGCACCGGAGCCAGTGGTTCCGGAGATTTCAAGGATGGAACCGCCGTTGGGCATGGCTTTATTGAATTCTGCGGCCGCGCGATTGCCTTCCAATTCCATATTGGAACCGATGTGTGCGGCATAAAGGGAAGGATCGGCACTGACGGTGCGGTCCACAACGATGACGGGGATCCCGGCATTGTGGGCTTCGGTCAGAACAGCATCCCAACCATCCTCAACCACTGGGGGCAGCGCAATTACACTTACACCCTGCTGGATGCAGGCGCGTACGGCTGAGATCTGATTTTCCTGCTTCTGCTGGGCATCGGAGAACACCAGATTGAAGCCGTCTTTCGTCGCTTCGCTCTTGAACGATGCAGTATCGGCCGTGCGCCAATCGCTTTCAGCACCGAGCTGGGGGAAGCACATGGTCATATCTTTATAGGTGCAATTGGGTGCGCATTTCGCCGTTCCAAACGGTTTGCCACTTGCGGCAGGAGCAGCAGCAGGAGCTGCAGCCGGTGCACAGGCTACGAGAACCAATGCAGCTACCATAACGATTGTGAATAAAATTGTCTTTGCGCGAAACATAATCTTCTCTCCTTATAGAGAAATTTTTATTATCTTCTTCTTATTTTTGAGCTTTCAATACAATTTATAATCGAGTCGGCAGAGCAATACCCTTTACAAGGAGGGTCACTCTTCGCTCGGAAGCGCTTGCCTGGAGACTCCAATCACTTCGCAGGCGCTTCCTTTTTCGTTCACGGCTATGGCTTATTCCAGATTCACCTCCTTTTCTTCAATTGCTTTTTTGGATCTCAGGGAACTCTGTCGCACCACCAATGTCGGTGCTAGCATGAGTGTATTCGCTTCAATAAGCTCGCCATCGTGCCAGCCGGCCTCTATTATTCTTATCATTTCTTCCACAGCCACTTTTGCAACTTTATAATGATCCAGTTGGATGGTTGTCAATGCAGGGGAGAAATAGGCTGACTCGGCAAGGTTGTCAAACCCTACAATTCCCAACTCTTCTGGTATCTTGATCCCCTTTTGATACGCAGCCCGCAAAACACTCAATGCCATCTGGTCATTGGCAACAAAGATCGCATCCATTTCAGGATATTGTTCAAAAAGCTTCTCGACGGCTTGAGCCCCACTGGATGAAGACCAATTTCCCTCTGCCATCTGGTTATCCTGTGCTTTAATTTCAGCTTCTTTCAAGGCATCCTTCCAGGCCATCATACGCTGACGTGATTCCCACCAATCCAACGGACCGGAAATATGCCCAATATGTCGATACCCTTGCTCAAGCAGGTGAGTCATGGCCATTTTGCCCCCCAGATAATTATCGATGGAGACCACAGGGATTTTGGCCTGTGGTTCCATCGTCAGGTACACAATGGGAACCCCCAGATCCAAAGGCTGCTTGTTAACCCAGTTTCGATTTTCCCCAATCTGCGGCACGGCCCAGATGATTCCGTCGACGCGATGAGAAAGAAGCGCATGGAATATGGATAAGGTGTCATTGGTATCAAAGCTGGGCAACTCCTTCAACAACAGCGAGTAACCGGCTTCTTCAGCCACAGCGGCAATACCGCTCAAGGTTTGCGAAGGGCCCATATATTTCAAACCGGCTGTAACTACTCCTAATGTATAACTGCGTTGGCTGATCAAACTCCGTGCTAGCGCGCTCGGTTGAAATCCTAACTTTTCAATTACTTTTTGAACCCGGATGCGGGTTTCAGGAGCAACGTCCGGCCTTTCATTAATCACACGCGACACAGTCTGCGTTGACACTCCCGCAGCCGATGCCACATGCTTTATCGTAGGTCGACCAGGCCTAATATTCATTGCTATCAATCCCGGTATCGCTCCCGGTATCGCTCCCGTTATCGCTCACGAGATTAGTCTACATAGGTAGCAACCTCAATTCAAGTGACAAATGTCATATAAAACTGAAGGATCGCATTAATGTGACTGACTGTCATCGAAAATCCGGATCGCCATGGACATCTCTTTCCTTGACATTAGAATATATGTTCTATATAATAATTGCATCCAATTACAGCCCTGACACGAAGTACCCGAATGCCGACTTATCCATTATCGCTTAGCTTTTCCGTTCGATCCTCCAAAAACCTGGCCATTTTCTACTCAAAATTATTGGGGGGAACACAAATCTCGCCCGCGGGAAGGGTTGCGAAGTACTCGAAGAGTGCGAAGTACACGAAGGGCAAACCGGATTTGAATCATTTTTTTCCTTCCCTATGCGACCTTACCCTAGGAAGTGGGATTAAGTCCAAGGGAGCATTCGAACTTGATTCGAACCGATCGAATACTTCCGTAAATCTGCATTTTTTTATATCATCCCCCGATCACCTGAACACCCAATTCCTGATCACAAATATCGAATTATCGAATTTTCCATCCCTTCCTGATTGCTCGATACCTGATTACCAGATTACTGACTCCTCAATTGAATGGTTTTTTTCTCAACCGGTAGGGGTCGAGTTAGAGTCGAATTGCTCGCGCATTGCCGTAAATGTGCGCTTTCCACAGGCTATCCACAGCCCCCGCCATCTCAAGGAGTGCCTTACGTCTTCCGTAGTTCAAGAGACTCTTCGCATAGCACAAAGTCCCCGATCTGGCT
>CAZPCR010000238.1:0-5168 GCA_964585035.1 uncultured Anaerolineaceae bacterium | reverse complement strand
CGAAAGTGATCAGCGTGGTCCGGGGGTTCTATGGGTGGATACTGCCAGCGCCGTCGTCACACGCACTTTTACAACCTTCAAACAGGTCCTGGGCCCTGGTGTGCATTTCATCGATGCCAACGAAAAGATAGCGACCATCATCAGTCTGCACAGCCAGACCCAGACCATCGGTCCTACTCGAGAGGATGATCCATTTGTAAAATTAAGTGAAAATCCAACGGAAGAGGAACAAAAAAAATACCGGGAGACCAACGCCCGGTGTATGGTAGTCAGAGCCATTACACGCGATGGGATCGAAGTATTCCCAAACATCACTATCACGTTCAAAATTGACGCAGAACCCGCTGGTCAAGATGAAATAGGGTCACATTTTGGTTTCAACGCAGACGCCGTTGAAAAAGCTGCGCGAAGCGAAGGGATCAACCCCTACTCAACTTCAGAAGAAAAACGCCGGGTAGAATGGAATCAACTTCCAGCACTCATTGCTGCCGATTTGTGGCGGGAATATTTGGGTAAATTTACATTAACTGAATTGTTCGACCCAAGCCTCCCTGCCTTGCCAAATATTCCACAACCCGAAACTCCTCCGGCATTTGTCCCGCTCCCCAAAACTTCCCTATTGATAAAGAGAGGCTTTGGCGCACGGCTCCTTCGAAATATCAATAACGCGCTGGAAAGAAGACTCGACAATTTGCTTCCAAAAGAGACTACTCCCGTTGAAAAGCCGCTTGATTCCGAGCCGTCAGGTGCGAAAAGGACGGGTATCTCCGGAAAACAAACTGCTCTACAGATCATCAACCAAATGATGAAATCGCGCTTGACCCAGGCGGTTGTCGCCAAACTTGACGAATGCGGACGTGTTCTCGAAGGTTACGACGTCAGTGATGAATATAAGAAACTCAAAGAAAGAGGGATTGCGGTCGTCCACGTCAGTATTAATAGGCTTCATTTTAGCCCAGTAATCGAGTCGCAATTATTAGAACGCTGGAATACAAGTTGGCTGGCAAATGCCAGATCGGATCAGAACCGAGTTGAACGGTTGAACGCAGGCTATGTAGAAAAAGGACGGCAAAAAGCCATCCTGGACCATGCTTTTACATTAAGCCAGTCCATGACAGATGAAAACCCCCTTAATGTTTCATCTACAGTGAAAACCCTTCTTCAGAAGACACAGGCTGAAATAAAACTTAACGACCGCCTGCTCGGTCTAATGGGTGGTGAGCTTGAAAATTTAGACGAGCTCGTCAAATGGGTGGAGTTAAAGAATCTATGAAAAACAGGAGCTCCACACTTTATACTTCTCCGTCCGGCTGGGATGTAGAGTTAACAAGATTTAAGGGGCTGTTGGATAGGTGGCTCGATGCCCGCCTTAATACCTTCTTTGATTTAAGCATTCATGGCCCAGAATATCGCAGGTACTGGTCTCTGGTATTAGGTGCGGGTTTTGTCTTCCTTGCTTTCGTAATCCAGGCATTCTTCTATTTTTTTCCCATATTTGCTTCTGCACGTCCATTTCAACTATCGGCATTCCTGCTTTTCTTTGTGCTTACGATAGCCCGATTGATCACTATTCTGTTTATCCCCTCCTTTATAGCAATAACCATGGCAGGAAATTACCTCGCTGATATTTTTGAATTAAAAGATCCGAATGCCGCCTGGGATTTCATCAACGAATTATCGCTGGGTGGCGCCAACGAGGCGATTCACATTCGCGATGGAAGGGTTTCCGAAGAAAGCTTGAACTCTCCGATTTTACTTATAGGAGGGCCGGGCCGGGTATTGGTTGAGTTCGATTCGGCCGCGTTGTTTGAACAGCCAGATGGGACACCTCATGCGATCGGCCTTGCCAACGCAAGACCCGATCCTGAAAAAGACAACTTTATCCTTGAAGGCTTCGAACGTTTGCGTGAGCCGGTTATTAATCTGCGAGACCAATATATTGGCAATCTTTCCGGCGAGCCGATGACAGTCCTGGGCCGTAGCCTGGACGGCATTCCCGTAAGCGCCAGCGATGTCCGCGGTGTCTTCAGCATCCGCCGTGAGAATGACGATGATTCTTCCGGGCCTACGATTCATTCTCCCTATCCTTTTAACCCGGCAGATATCGAGAACTTAATTTATAAGCAATCAGTGCCGGTATTTACCGAGGGGCCTTATCCATCTGGCCAGCCGCCACAGTGGACAAATACCATGCAGGGTCTTATATATGGTTCGCTTAGCGAATTCATGGGACAAAACAATCTGGCAGAATTTCTAACCAGTATCGGTGACCAGGAGCTGGAACTCTCCGAATTTCGCGAGGATACTATACTTTCAAATACCCTACAGTACTCAAGTGAATTACCCGATCCTTCAACGATGAATAGTCCCAAACCCAAGTTTCATCCCCGTACTGAACTAAGCAACACGTTCACTAAATACAAAGATGGGTTTTCAAAGAGAGCCCACGCACGTGGATTGGAACTCCATTGGATCGGAGTAGGTACCTGGAAAATGCCGGACGACTTAAGCAGCGAGATAGTAAATGATCAACATTTGGAAGCATGGCGCATTAACCGGCAAAACACCGATGCATCCACACTTAAATATCTTGAATCCGTCGAAAGCGAAGCTTATTACAATGAAAAAGCCCGATTAATACAAAATGTCCCGTTCGCAGCCCACCAAAAGAATCAGTTGAAGTATTCCGACAAAAAGATTTTAATGGAAAGCCTGCTTCAGGATTACTGGGAACAATTAGGAGAAGCATTGGAGATCTATTACAAGAATGGAATTCGTTCCATTGACCTGGAAACGATCGAAAAAGCTGTGTTGAAAATAGAGCGGCTACTTAAGATCACCCATGGTCCGCATATGATCGGGGATAGTACGATGAGTAAGGTCCACTCAAAACCTGGACAGATGGACCAGGATGCCCCCCCTGCACCCGCTTCCCGATCTGAAGCAGATCAATACCGCGCCCTTCTGGGCAAATTAGAGGGAAACACCAAAGTTGCGGAGGGCATGATTGCCAACGAATCTCGTCGTCATTCAAACCTTAGCCGCGAAGAGCTTATCAAACGGATCGTCGATCGATTTGAAAGCTACGGACGTTAATTTATGACTTCACCCGAACTTTATTTCCCTTCACCCGAAGTTAACCGGGCGATCAAGACTAATTCACCGATCGTCGCCCTCGAATCGACCGTGATCACACATGGCCTCCCTTATCCTCAAAACCTCAAACTCGCGCGTGACATGGAGGCCGAAGTTCGCAAGGGAGGCGCAACGCCGGCGACTATTGCACTGCTGGACGGAAAAATCCATATCGGATTGATGGATGAGGAATTGGCTCATCTCGCTACCTCAAAATCAAATCTGAAAGTAAGCCGCCGCGATATCGCAGGCGCTGTTATCAAGAAAGCCAACGGCGGGACAACTGTAGCTGCCACGATGTTTGCCGCCGCTCAGTCAGGGATCAGGGTCTTTGCCACTGGCGGTATTGGTGGAATTCACCGGGACAGTGCTTTCGATATTTCGGCAGATTTGCATGAACTCGCTGAAACACCGATGATCGTTGTGTGCGCGGGAGCAAAGGCAATTTTAGATTTGCCCGCGACCCTGGAATATCTAGAAACCATGGGGGTGCCTGTAGTCGGTTACAAGACCGATGAATTTCCTGCTTTTTATTCCCGGGAAAGCGGCCTTAAAGTAAGTCTGCAACTTGACTCTCCTCAGGCAATCGTGGAATTTTGGGAAACACAGCTTTCGGTTGGATTATTAAACGCGGTTTTGGTGGCGAATCCGATCCCCAAGACCGATTCCATACCAAGGATCGAAATGGAGCCGGTTATTGAAAGAGCTTCCAAAGAAGCACAGGATAAAAAAATCCACGGGCAGGAACTTACACCCTACCTGCTTCAACGAATCAGCGAGTTTACGAATAAAAAATCCATGCGGGCAAACCTTTCCCTATTACTAAACAACGCCCGGCTTGCCGCCCAAATTGCGGTAGCGATGACAGCTACAGAAAAAAAGAGGAGACACGCTAATGAAAACTGAATTTACTGTTTCAACGATCTTACCAGCCACGCCTGAAAAGGTTTTTGAAGCATGGTTATCCTCAGGTGGACATTCTGCCATGACGGGCAGTCCAGCCAAAGTGGAGCCTCGCGTCGGCGGAACATTTACCGCCTGGGATGGTTATATTACAGGTAAAACGCTTGAAATGAAACCTAATTCGCGGATTGTCCAAGCCTGGCGGACGTCGGAGTTTTCAGACGAAAATCCAGATTCACGCCTGGAAATTTTATTGGAACCGACCAAAAGGGGATCGAAACTAACCCTGATCCATTCGAACATCCATGATGGCCGGGCTGAAAGTTATGAAAGTGGATGGGATGAAAATTACTTTCAACCAATGAAGGAATATTTCGGAAAATAAACAAGGTGGAATAAAAATTTCATATACTAATGGTTAAAAAACTCCTGAAATGATGGTAGGGAATCATTTCAGGAGTTTATATTATTTTCAGGGCTATAACCCATTAAAGCTTTTCACTCATGGGGTGGGTGCCTTCTTAATGGGTGTCTTTGTCAAAGTAACGGTCGCGGACGGCCGTACAGTTAGCGTAATAGTCGATGTTTCAGATGGGGGAGGTGTCCTGCTTGGTGTAGATGTCGAAGAAGGTACCAGTGTATGAGTGGGGATTTTGGTGAAGGTTGGAGTAAACGTTGGAATAGGCGTGGGAGCATTTCCCTGCACTAAGAATCGTCCATTGCCAACAAATTCTTCTCCTACGAAAATTTGGACTTCATAAATACCAGGAAACCATTGATCGGGCGGCGGATTCCAATCCGTAAAGCCTGATCCACCTGTAGCCCCATCCCATGGCTTGGTTTCATAATGGACCAGTTGTCCTTCATGCAACCAGAGCGAAGTCCACTGCGCGCCAGGTACCATTTGATCATATG
This sequence comes from uncultured Anaerolineaceae bacterium, assembly GCA_964585035.1. GTDB lineage: Bacteria > Chloroflexota > Anaerolineae > Anaerolineales > Villigracilaceae > Fen-1038. The sequence goes on along the minus strand of CAZPCR010000238.1, from coordinate 215 downwards.
TAAATACTGCATATAGATGCATAACCGGATTCTGAAATACAGTTCCCGGATTGGCAACCGGATATGTGCTGCCATCCGTTGTAAATTGCAAAGTAGAAAATACCACCTTGGGGTTTGGAGTAACCGAACTTTGGAAGAGAGCCTGGATCGCGGCTGGAATAAAAGGGGTCGATGTGGCTGTGGCTGTGTCGGTAACCAAAGGCGTATCGGTAATG
>CAZPCR010000237.1:0-5171 GCA_964585035.1 uncultured Anaerolineaceae bacterium | reverse complement strand
TATTCCCATCTCACGATCCCGCAAAAGGATTGGCCTTATCGTATGATGTGGTATCAGACCGGGCCTTACTGGGCCTACTATTACACGGGCCGCTACCAGGATGTGATCAACCTGGCAAATACAACCCTGGGCACTGTGCTGGGTGGACCTACTCTTGAGGAAAGCCTTTACTGGCGCGGTATGGCGGAGGGAGCGCTTGGCGACATGAACGCCGCTGTTACCGATTTTAAATATGCCAACCATCTGAATCCCAAAATGACCGTTATCATTCAGGAACTTCAGACGCTCGGCATTACCCCGGAAACACCCATTCAATGATTTCATAAATAATCATGCGGATCCTCCACTTTGCCGACGCACATATAGACATGGCCAACTATGGCCGGCACGACCCCGAAACGGGTTTGCCACTGCGCGTGCTCGACTTTCTCAAATCGTTGGACACGATTGTCGATGCGGCCATCGATGAAAAAGTGGACATGGTGATCTTCGCAGGCGACGCCTATAAAGACCGTTCGCCTGCACCGACTTTCCAGCGTGAGTGGGGCCGGCGGATCATCCGTCTTTCGCAGGCGAAGATTCCAACCTTGCTTCTCATCGGGAACCACGATCTCTCGCCGGCCGTGGGTCGTGCTCACGCCATTCAGGAATTCGATACCCTGCAAGTGCCGTATGTAAAAGTGCTGGCCAAACCCGAGCTCTTATGCCCTGCCGATCTTTGGGAATTGCCTGTACAGGTCATTGCGATGCCATGGATTTCCCGTTCCGGTTTGATGGCCTCCACGGAGATGGATGCTGCGAAACCGGAAGAAGTTTTTTCGAACATCGAGTCGCGCATATCGGAATTGGTCGAAGGCTGGCTCGAAGAAGTTGACCCGAATCTACCCACCATCCTGACCGCGCATGCTTCGGTGCAGGGAGCGACGTTTGGCTCCGAACGGATGGTGATGCTTGGCGCAGACCTGGTCCTGCCGACTTCCCTCGTGAAGGACCCGCGGCTCGACTATATAGCCCTGGGCCATATCCATAAACCGCAGGATGTCAATCAGGGCGCATATCCGCCGGTGATTTATCCCGGTTCCATCGAGCGCGTAGACTTTGGTGAGGCCGCTGATGATCGCTTCTTCATTGTTGCGGATGTAGCCCGCGGGAAGACCACGTTTGAGTGGAGAAAGCTCACGGGCGCTCGTCGGTTTATTGACCGGCGCACCGCCTTGACTTCGGCGGAGGGTGTGATGGCGACCCTCAAAGATGCGCTGCCGGCTCCGAAAGAGATGGACGGTGCTATTGTCCGCCTAGTGGTGGAATATCCACGCGAGCTGGAGCTGTTGATCGATGAGTCCGAGTTGCGCAAATACACCGATAAAACTTTTGAGTTCCATTTGGTTAAACGGCCGCAGATCGAGGCGCGCATCCGTTTGCCTGCCGACAAAACAGTTAGCAGTCTGTCCCCACTCGACCTGCTTGACATATACTGGCGTTCTTCCCACATGGACCCTGCCGATATCGATGCGTTGCGCAAACTGGCGGGCGAGATCCTTTCCAAGGATAACGAATTGCCTTAAAGCTCGTTTTAAAGAGTGATCGAAGATGCAAGGAGTTGTCGAAGTCTTATTCTTTGTGCAGCATACCCAAATGGGAGCGAGTGATTGCTTTGGAAAAGGTAGTTTTCATCCACGCCTTTGCTTGAATTAAGCCGGCAAAGCACCTTGCAACTTTTTTTTAGCCATGGGGTTTAATTTATGACAGGAAGCCCCGCATCTTTTTATAAAAAAAAGGAGAGAATAAAATGAATATGGGTAAACTTAAATGGATTTTGTTGGGCGTGTATCTGATCCTTGTTGGCTTGGCCCTTTTGGGCGTTAAATTCGGCGGTAGTATTATAGATATCATTGAAGGGATCTGTGCCATTGGCGCTGGAATCCTCTTCCTGATCGACCGCTAGGAGATAATAATTTTCAGTACAGCCTCCCGACCGGGAGGCTGTTGCATTTAAGGATTTTCCGTTATACACTTTGACCGTTGCCTTGAATGGTAATTTGGAAAAGGGAGACTGATATGGCGGCTGCTAAAAATATTATGCGTCCCACGCTGTCAACTTTCCGACAACTTCTGTTGAGTTTTTACTGGTTCTCTACAAACATGATGTGGGCAGCTATCCTGATCATTTTGATGCCCAGCCAGATCAAATCCGCGGTTGGCGATGCCACTAAAGGCAGCGTTCTGGGACTTGCTCTGGGAGCCGGTGCGTTTATCTCGATGATCGCCGCACCGGTCTTTGGGGCTTTGTCCGATCGAATTCGCCTGCCTGGTGGCCGGCGCAAGCCCTGGATATTGATCGGTACTCTCGGCAATGTCATCGGGTTGGTTGGGTTGGCCTGCCTGATGAAGGCGGGTGAACCAGCTTCAGTGGTGGGATGGAGCATCGCGTTCTTATTTGTCGAGCTTTTTAACAACGTAGCAACCGCCCCCTTTAGCGCGTTGATACCAGACATGGTTCCAGCAGAGCAGCGGGGTTCGGCCTCCGGCTGGCTCGGGCTCATGACGATCCTTGGGACTTTTGCCGGTGGATTGATGGGGTTCCTGATCGGGCCACTCGGAGTCCCAGGCGTTTATTTTATTCTGATGGGCGTTATGCTCCTGGGCGCATTCGTAACGCAGTTCGGCGTGAGTGAGCCGGACTTTATTCGTGAAATGCCGCCGTTTAAATTTGGTGAATTCCTGCGCGGCTTAGCCGATCCATTTAAATATTCTGACTTTACATGGGTATTCTTTACGCGTTTACTGGTAACGGTGGGTATATTCACCGTGCAGGAGTTTATCCAGTATTACATGGGTGACGTGATCGGCGCGCCATATATACTGGCTGGGTTGGGCACGGTAGCTGATACGGCCGAAAAAGCTGTATCCTTCTTCCTTCCGGCTTTGCTGTTGGGCGCGCTCATCACCACGCTCGTGGCGGGTCAACTCTCTGATAAATATGGGCGTAAGTTGATGGTTTATATATCCGGTGTGCTGATGGGTGCCGTGTGCCTGGTTTTTGTCCTGTCCCATTCCTTCACCGTTGCGGTCTTGATGGGTATTATTTTCGGCCTAGGGTATGGCGCCTACGAAAGCGTGGATTGGGCGCTGGCCTCGGATGTCCTGCCTTCATTGGACGACTATGCTAAAGATATGGGCGTCTGGCATATTGCCTTTGTCCTCCCGCAGGTTATTGCAACACCGGTGGCCGGTTTCCTGCTTGATAATTTTCAGCGCGTCGGCAAGTCAAATAACATTCCTAATCTCGGATATACCGTCATTTTCATGATGGCTGTCCTGTTCTTTTTATTGGGGACGGTCTTCGTCAAACAGATCAAGGGTGTGCGTTAGTTAAATAAAGCTATAACTATTCTCCGACAGATAGAGCATTAATTATCTGCCTTCTGCGAATTCCAAATTGATTTTTATCCTGCTCTGCATCGACAAACAGCCTGGATTCCGGATTCGCAAGTTCCCCCAAGTGGTGGAGCGCAAAATTCCCCGAGGGATGGATGCGGTAAGTGGACCTTTGATATAAGATGAGTTAACGAACCGCGCACCCTTGGCTGATTGCCTTTCTGCGCGGTATCTGGCAAAGCGTAAGTCTATATCGCATCCAGATTACCTGGACCAATAATGAGTATATCGATGAATAGAAAAAGAGATGATGCATGAAGATGAAAATCGTTTTTGCTTTAAATACCGTCCTGATTTTGTTGCTCGCCTCCTGTAGCGCACTAAATCCTACTCCCGCAGCGACACAGACTCCTGAACCTACTCAAGTCCCTCCCTCCACTGGAACGCAATATCACTTTGTCACTAACAAACTGCTGATACCCACAACGCAGGCGCAGGCACAAGCGTACGCGCTGAACCTCGATGGGAATACACAAAATCATACCCAAAACCTTTTCGGAGGACTGCTTGCCTTGCTCACTACCGTAGCCCCCCGCGTTGATTTGCAGTCGACCGTTGATCAAGCCGTAAATGCAGGTCAGGTGGTTTCCCTTCATGTGGTGAAGACAAACGATCTTCAGAACGCCCCGAGTGTTTCGTGGTCAATCTTCCAGGGACAAAAGACCCAGTCGCCGCCCAAATTCGACGGCTCTGACCAGTTTATGATCGACCCTGCCGGTCCGACCAGTTCACCCATTGTCGGCTCACTCACGAATGGTCATTTCACTGGAGGACCTGGCACAGCGCAGGTCACGCTGTATTTACTCGGCACACCGGTTGTTGTGAATTTGATTGGTGTTCGCCTCGATTCGGACTTAAGTGCGAAGGGTTGCACCAACGGTAAACTGGGTGGAGGCGTGACGGTCGATGAGTTTCGCAACACGCTTCTTCCGGGTATTGTTGCCGGTCTTAATGGAATTATCAGTACAGATAAGACTGCGGCAGGCCCTCTCCTGCAAGCCCTCGACTCTGACCATAATGGAACAATTAGTATCCAGGAACTTGAGAAAAATCCTCTTTTAATGGCCGCACTCTCTCCTGACCTGGACCTGCTTGACGCCTCCGGCAAATTCAATCCCAGTCAGGATGGCGTGAAAGACTCGTATTCGATGGGCCTGGGCTTTACCTGCGTCCCTGCTACATTTACTGCGCCTGGGGACTAGATTCGGTTGTGTAGGATCAACTCACTCATTCAAAGCTAATCACTGAAAAGGAGAAATCTCATGTTGTGGACAATCATCGTAATTCTAATAATCCTGTGGCTGTTAGGCTTTATCGGTCCGAATATACTTCCAAGCCTCCCGCATTTCGGCCCTTGGGTTCATGTTCTGATCGTTATCGTCGTCATCCTCATCATATTGGACCTCCTTGGGATAATATAAACTTTTAACGCTTCGATTTGAAATCCCTGGAATAAAATATGCGCAGGGCATATGCCCTGCGCATATTTTTTTAAGGTGGAGGATTTTTCCTCTCGGAATTCTTAGTCCGTAAAGGATAGGTGCAGGCGTTCTTCGCGAAGCATGCTAGGCTGAAAGTCGAAGATGACAGCGCCTATTCACTTCGAAGGAATGCTCCCGTGTCGTATTCCATCTCCAGTACCTTATAGCCGTTTTCCTTGAGCATCCTTACGCAGGAGCTTTTGTCGGAGAGTTTCAGGTGCCGATGTTCATAACGTATTAACTGCGGTTTTA
>CAZPCR010000236.1:0-5183 GCA_964585035.1 uncultured Anaerolineaceae bacterium | reverse complement strand
GGGTGCCTCTGGTAAAAATGGCGGCGGTCTATATTACGTCCAACTCTATATGCATGAGCAGATTCGCACACTAATAGAACCCGCAATGAACGGTAAACCAGCTGTGAAAAAAAAGGTCGCAGCTTCCTCGACAAAAGCAAAGAAGGCCGCGACAAAAAAGACCGCTAAGAAGACTATAAAAAAGCCAATAAGGAAGATCGCAAGCCGCAAATGAGGTTCTCATATCCCCGCCCTTCCCCGTTGAGGGGAAGGGTTTTTTGCCGACATGGTTGAAGATTTCATCGTTCGTATCGGAACTTTTTTTATTCTCCTCGGGGTTGGCATATTCATCTTATTTGTAGCTTCTGATTATGCCAACCAGACGAATTTCGATTACCTTTTTTGGGCAGTACTCTCGGTTACCATTGGCATTATGTTGCGCAGGCGAAAACCATCGCCGCCTCCGAGTGGGCGCTTTTCCTATCTGCACAAAATGCGGGGAAACCGAAACGATCATAAAGAAGAAAAGAAGTGAATTTCAGCATAAGCCCTACCCTGTACCCGCACAAATTATAGGAGAAATCACGTTTGAGGTTGCACGTCAAAGTTGTGTACACTCAAAAAGCGATTTGTTCCATTTTGCAGATTTTGTCATTAAGGCAAGGAGCATCGATGTCGAAATTATCCACGCTTTCAGACGCAATAGCAAACTACGTACATGATGGCGATATTATTTACGCAGCCGGGTTTACTCACTTAATCCCATTCGCAGCAGGGCATGAGATCATACGCCAAAAAAAACGTAACCTAGTGCTGGCGCGCGCGACGCCGGACTTGATCTATGACCAAATGGTCGCAGCGGGCTGTGCGAGCAAAGTCATTTTTTCGTATATGGGTAACCCCGGCGTCGGGTCATTACGCATTGTGCGCAGGGCCATCGAAGAAGGCAAGCTCGAATGGGAAGAATATTCACATTTTGGAATGATCACACGCTTACAAGCAGGCGCTTCAGGCTTGCCTTTTCTTCCTATGAATCAAACAGCGGCCTCCGACCTTGAAAGAGTGAATCCTAAAATAAAGCGTATCGTCGATCCGTATGGCGGCAAAGAAGTGATCGTCGTACCCGCGCTGGTTCCGGATGTGGCCATTGTCCACGTCCAGCGTGCAGATGTAAATGGTAATGCGCATTTGTGGGGCATCATTGGCGAACAAAAGGAAGCGGCGTTCGCCGCTAAAAAAGTCATTCTGACTGCCGAGGAAATTGTCGATGAATCCGTGATCCGGTCTGATCCAAACCGGACTCTAATTCCCCAAATCGTTGTGGACACCGTTTGCCGCGTACCCTTTGCCTGTCATCCATCCTACGCTCAGGGCTATTACGACCGCGACAACGAATTTTATTTACAATGGGACAAGATCAGCGAGTCACCGGATAATGTCAAGGACTGGCTGCATGAATGGGTATGGGGAGTAAAAGATCGCAATGAATACTGGCAAAAACTCGGGGGGGATTGCCATGAACGGTTAAAGATCATGCCACGTATGAGCGAGCCAATCAATTACGGAAATTATTAGACCTAACAAGCCAGGTCAATTATATTCAATGGATATTCCCTTCCTTGATTTTGGCGGCACCGGTTCCCCTTTACATTTCCTCCACGCCAACGGTTATCCGCCTGCCTGTTATAACCCGCTTCTCGAGCTATTATTATCTCGTTATCACACATTTGGCATGCTTTTGCGTCCCTTATGGCCCGGCTCAAATCCCGCCGAGGTAAAAGATTGGGCTCCCTTCACCGATGACCTTCTCAAATTTCTTGATGAAAAAAAAGTTGACTGTCCTATCGCAATGGGTCATTCCATCGGAGCCACAGTATCAATGCGAGCCGCGCTCAAAGAGCCTCATCGTTTCCGGGCGCTTGTTTTAGTCGAGCCGGTGCTTTTTCCCTTGGATTTCATGTTAAAGTGGAATATCGTCCGGGCGTTTGGCCTGGGTCATCGGCTTCATCCCAAAATTCAGGCCGCTCTCAAACGTCGTCGGTATTTCGACGACCTGGACCAGGTTTTCACCGGTTTTCGGCGCCGTCCCATATTCAGATATTTGACTGACGAATATCTCAGGATATTCATACAAGGTATGACGCAGCCCAAAGACTTAACTAATCCGGCAGCATCCACCCAAAAAGGATTCATGCTATCTTTCAGCCCCGATTGGGAAGCCCAAATTTACTATACCGGTCTCTGGAACGACTGGGATCTTTGGAAGGGCCTTCGCCACCTTGATATACCAACATTAATCCTACGCGGGACTGAGTCGGATACCTTTGGGGAATCCACTGCCCAATCGGTCGGGAAGAGGAACCCTAAAATCAAGATCGTTACAGTGGACAAATCAACCCATCTTCTCCCGCTTGAAAAACCACAGGAAGTTTTCAACATTACACAATCTTTCCTGAAGGATGTTTTGCAATAGTTCATTAGATTACAGAGGATTTTGTCTTTTAACCTAAAATGTATGATAAAAAGCTTAGAGATTTATGCAATTAGCAATAAGCTTGGTATTATTTTAAGGGAGCAGAATGACAGATATGGAATATTCAAGCGCTGAATTGATGATCATAAATGCTGCGCGTTTGCTACGTGATAATGACGTGGTCTTCGTTGGAGTGGGACAGCCTAACTTGTCCTGTAACCTAGCCAAACGGACTCATGCGCCAAACCTGGTCATGATCTACGAAGCCGGCGTGATCGGTGCAGAACCGGCACGTTTGCCGCTTTCCATAGGCGACCCAACACTTGTCTGTGGTTCGCTGGCGGTGGTCAGTATGTACGATATATTCACGCTCTATCTCCAACGCGGCAATGTGGACGTCGGCTTTATGGGCGGCGCGCAAATTGATAAATTCGGCAACATTAACGCTACCGCGATTGGCAGCGATTACGCTCATCCCAAAACTCGCCTGCCCGGTTCCGGCGGCTCACAAGAGATCGCAGCCTGGGCGAACCGCTGCTACATCATGACGCCTCACCAGAAACGCCGCTTCCCCGAAAAAGTTGACTTCATGACTTCGGCAGGTTTCCTTGATGGTCGTAAGGAACGGACTGAAACAGGTGTCCGCGGCGAAGGAATGGTTTGTGTTGTAACTGATCTTGGATTATTGGAACCGGATGAAAATGGTGAGTTGATCCTGACCGCTCTACATCCTGGTAAAACAGCCGACCAAGCCAGGGAGAACACTGGCTGGAACCTGAAAATTGCAGCGAATTTAAAGAGGACGGAACCGGTTACTGAAAACGAATTAAGAATCCTTAGAGAAGAACTTGATCCAACGAAGATTTACCTGAAAAGCTAATAAAAATTTCCACGAGTTATAAATAGCAAAGCGGCCGCTCCAGGAAATTTTACGGACAAGATCTAAATAAAAGCACAATCAATTATGAATCAAACTCAAAATTCCGCAAATCGCTCCTTCCTCTCCAATATTTTGTTCTCGCCAACAGAGCCACGCTTGCGGGCAGGATGGAGGTTGGTAATCCAGGTGATGCTGCAGATTGTCCTATCTGTGATTGCCGGCCTGGTTATATTCCTTCCATATAGTCTGCTTTCTGGAAGAACCACTCTAAGCGGGCTTCCCTTCTTGACCATCAGCGAAGGAATTGAATTCCTTACAATCTTGTTGTCGATCCTTCTCGTCCGACGTTACATCGACAAGCGTTCATTTGTAAGCATCGGCCTGCAGATGGATAATAAAACGATCCTCGATATTCTGGCTGGAATTGGGATCACTTTTATTATGATGGGGCTCATTTTCTTTTCCGAATGGCGGCTTGGCTGGATATCCATTGTTTCCTTTGCATGGAATGTCGATCCAATCGAAAATGTAATCGCCCAGACCGTATTGTTTTTCCTTGTTTTTATGCTGGTATCCTGGAACGAGGAATTGATGAGCCGTGGGTACCATTTACAAACTATCGCCAGTGGATTGAATCTGTTTTGGGGACTTGTCATTTCTTCAGCAATCTTCGGCAGCTTGCATCTTGCCAACCCCCACGCAAGCTGGATTGGCGCCTTTGGCATATTCTTCGCCGGTCTTTTCCTTGGTTATGCTTACATTCGAACGAAAAAGCTCTGGCTTTCTATGGGGCTGCACATCGGTTGGAATTTTTTTGAAGGCGTAGTGTTCGGATTTCCCGTTTCAGGGCTTGATATTTACCACATGACCCATTTAAACGTTTCAGGCCCAAACTTTTGGACGGGAGGAAACTTCGGTCCCGAAGCAGGGTTAATAATACTTCCAACAATAGCATTAGGCGCAGGTTTAGTATATTTATATACCCGCCCCGATAATTTCCATGAAGAATGATATTAAGGTAGTTCTCTTTGACCTGGGTAATACGCTCATCTATGACGACCCTGCCTCCTGGGCAGATGTCTATGTGCGTGCAGACCGTTCGTTATGGAGTTCCTTGCGCAAATTTGGTGTTAACACATCCACTCACGAGCTGTTTGGAGATCACAAGACTTTACTCGATTATTATTACGAATTGCGCGAGGGAGATCTGGATGAACCTGGTATTGGGACGGTTCTAAGGGATTTATTAAACGAGCACAAAATACAGCTCCCCGATGATAAATTACAATCGGCATTGCGTTCCATGTATGCAGTTACTCAGACGAACTGGTTTCTTGAAGACGACTCCATCCCCACACTTAAAGTTTTGTTGAAAAGCGGCTACCGCCTGGGGATCCTTTCCAATGGATCCGATGACTCGAATACATATGAATTACTGGACAAAACAGGGCTCAGAACCTATTTTGAATTCATTTTATCCTCGGCTGCATTTGGTAAACGGAAACCGCATCCAGACATTTACCGAGCCGCCCTCGATCATTTTCAAATACCACCGGAGCAAACAGTGATGATCGGCGATAATTACGAAGCAGATATTTTAGGTGCACACCAACTTGGTATGAAGACAGTCTGGATCACCCGACGCCTATCCTCTATATCAGGCGATCCACGGATCAAAGAAGAGACCGTAGTGTCCAGATTGAGTGAAATTCCGGCTCTGCTTTTATAGCAATGAAATCCCGCATGGGGCATCGGGTAATCAGCTACCCGAAGGGATGCTCTGAATTGATCGTTTAACCTGCATGGTAGAATCAAGAAGTGACCGATCTTTTTGATCATGCCCTGCAGGAA
>CAZPCR010000235.1:0-5188 GCA_964585035.1 uncultured Anaerolineaceae bacterium | reverse complement strand
AAGCCCACTCAGGCCGGACAGGGATTTGCACGCAAGAATGGTCTCGAGCCTTCCGCATTGGAAGTCCGCGATCAGGATGGTGGTAAATATGTCTTTGCGACCGTGAAACAAAAGGGGCGGTCTGCGGCTGAAGTGCTGGCCGAAGCCTTGCCCAGGCTGGTTGAAGGCATCAAGTTCGAAAAATCAATGAAGTGGGACGATTCAGGCGCGGCTTTCTCGCGACCGATCCGCTGGTTCGTGGCTTTGCTCGGCAAGCAGGTTATCCCGTTCGAATACGCGGGTGTGACATCGGGAAACATTACGCGCGGACTTCGTCCCTACGATTCTCCCGAAATTGTCATCCCTTCTTCCGAACAATATTTTGACGTTATAAAAAATGCCGGTATCGTTCTCGAACTGGAAGAGCGAAAGCGGATGATCGCGGAGCAGGTGAAAAAATCGGCAGCGTCCATTAAAGGCGAGGCCATCATCGAAGACGATCTCCTGGCCGAAGTGACGAACCTGGTCGAGAAGCCGACCGCCATTTTAGGCAGCTTCGATAAAGCGTATCTATCATTACCGCGTGAGGTCCTGATCTCGGTGATGAAAAAACATCAACGCTATTTCCCGGTGGCCGATCCGCAATCGAATAAATTACTTCCCAATTTCATCGCCATCCGCAACGGCGACGAACAATACCTGGATGTAGTCAGGGAAGGCAACGAACACGTGCTGGGTGCGCGCTTTGCCGATGCTGACTTCTTTGTGCGTGCAGACCTCAAACAAAAACTCGAAGATTTCCGCCCGAAACTCGACAAGCTAATCTTCCAGGCCAAACTCGGGTCCATGCTCGATAAGTCTGAGCGGATGTTGAAGCTTGTCAAGGAACTTGCGCCCATGCTCGGACTCTCCGAGGCGGAACGCGGAATTGTTGAAAGGGCTACTTACCTGGCCAAGGCCGACCTGACGACGCAGATGGTCACCGAGATGACTTCGCTGCAGGGCATCATCGGGCGCGAGTACGCGCTGAGTTCCGGTGAAAAGCCGGAAGTGGCCGAAGCCATAAGCGAACAATACAAGCCGGTGCCTGCATTGAAAATCGGGAAAATCGGCGTGGCCCTGGCCCTGGCTGACCGCATCGACTCGCTCGTTGGGCTTTTCGCGGCGGGACTAGCTCCCACCGGCGCGAAGGATCCTTTCGCACTGCGCCGTGCAGCCATCGGTGTGGTGCAGCCTCTTATTGAACATGACATCTCATTCGACCTGCGCGCGGCTCTAAAAAAGGCTGCCAAACTGCAGCCGATCGAAGTCAAGGAAGAGGTACAAACCCAGGTGCTTGATTTCATCACGGGCCGGTTGGCGGTTGTCTTGAAAGATGCGGGCCATAAATACGATGTGGTGGATGCGGTGCTGGCAGAACAATCGGATGACCCTGCACGCGCGGCCAAGGCCGTTGAGCAGCTGCAAGGATGGATCAAGCGCACGGACTGGACAACCATCCTGCCGGCCTTCGCGAGATGCGTCCGCATTACGCGCGACCAGAAGAAAACATTCAAGGTGGATAAAAAGGCGTTCGCTGAAAAGGAAGAAGAAGCCTTGTTCAAGGCACTTGAAAAAGCGGAATCCTCAGCCAAGTCAGAAGGCAGTGTGGATGACCTGCTGAATGCTTTCGTGCCGATGATCCCGGCCGTCAACGTTTTCTTCGATAAGGTGCTGGTGATGGCTGAAGACAAAGCGCTGCAGGAGAACCGGCTGGGTCTCCTGCAAAGGATAGCGGCCTTGTCCAATGGGGTGGCAGATTTTTCCAAACTTGAAGGATTCTAGGGAGAAATTTTTGATATCCGGTATCACCGAAGACAATGAATAGGGGGTTGCATGAGCAAAGGTATGATGCGAGCAGATGGGAGTTATGAATCTGGGAACACATAAGTTTCCAGCAAAGGAGCTCCAACGGTATAGGCTATAAGAGTTAGGGAAGATGACTGGGCAGAATCTGTAGTTGTATATTTTTATCCAACCAACGCATATTACTTGTTTTCTACAGACCGAAAAAATTAAGTAGAAGAAGCTTTAGTTTGGGGGAATTCTCGCCCGCCAAGGAGGTGAAATAATCCTCAGACTTTGGTTCAATTAAAATGTGATTGTGTTTCAGTTTCTAATAGTCTGAATGGAGAAGAATGCAAAAATGAAGCGAACTTTATGCTTGGCTTTATGTACAATGCTGATAATAATGACAGGTTGCGCCACTGATACTTTGGGAATTGACTCTGGACTCTTTACCGATAAACCCTGTAAAGCACCATGTTGGAACAGTCTTACCCCAGGTGTGTCTACAGCGAAAGATGTGGATCGATTTATACAAAGTCGGGACTTGAAGCAATGGCCAACTATGCGAACATATGCTTATGAAACGGGTTGCAAAATGATCCAAATCGCAGATAAAACGTTTCTCACGGCACATGCCGTCATAAGCATGAACGTTGATAATGGAAGGTTAACATACATACAATCGGCTCACGAAAATATGCCCAGCCTCCAACAAATTGTGGATCACATGGGTCCCCCGGAGTATTTTGAAGCTCTGCATGTCATTGGCCCCGATGGGGAAGGTTATATGCTTACAATCTATTATCCGAAACAAGGTGTCGTTTTCGATGTATCAGTGGACCTAAAAGATTTGGGTTTCATTAAACCGGACATGGTGGTGTCTGATATTCAGTATTTTGAGCCCGGCGATCTGCTTTCTTATTTTTTGGCTAGCTATTCGTGCGATGTTGGTCAGGAGGGAGCCAAGTCGAATGCTCAAAGAGAAATCGCAAATATCCAACCCTGGTCGGGCTTCGGTGAAGTTAAGGTGGTGCAAACTCGGTGATTTTCCCACACTAACCAAAGAGGATTCTTTTGATACAGTAAACAATTATATTTGCCTACGCGGGGAACCTGCGGACACCCAACGGGTACGATTTAAACAGAGATACCCTACGGGCACGATGTAAACGAAGAAAGATCCCGATAGAGATTTTAAGAAAAGGAAGCCGAAAGTACGTCGATATCGACACATCCGATTCTTTACGCGAGAACTGACTGGGAAGGTTACAGCGTATTTCTACCTTATCCGACCGTGTGGTAGACTTGCCTAAACTGGTCTGAATAAGTAGAATTTTAGAAGAAAAACAGACACCAACATAGACAAAGGCATTAAACCGTAATAAATTCCAGCTTATATCGTTTTAATGGATGAACCAATCGTGAAAACCAACAATGACGCAAAGCCTACCGAGCCACTTCCGGATGAGAAACATCTGGTGGAGCAGGCTAAATCGGGTGATGCGGAGGCATTCGGTCAACTGTACGATGCCTGTATAGACCGCGTGTATCGCTTTATCTTTTTTCGCGTAAGCGATGAGCCTACGGCGGAAGATCTGACCTCCCAGGTATTTCTCAAGGCCTGGCAAAACCTTGGCCGCTATCAGCCCAAAGGGCCGTTCCTGGCCTGGTTGTACGCCATCGCTCGAAATACCGTCATCGATCATTACCGGACTCATAAGCAAACGGTTTCACTCGATGAAGCTGCGCCCATAGCGGCGAAGGACGACAAACTCGATGACCTGATTGAGTTGAAATTCGAGGTGAATTCCCTGCAGGAATCACTTCAGTACCTGACCGAAGAGCAACAAGAGGTAATAACATTAAAATTTATTGCAGAATATGATACAGACCAGATCGCCCGCAAGATGGGTAAGAGTGAAGGTGCCATCCGTGCCCTGCAAATGCGGGCTTTGCAGGCGCTGGCGAAAGTATTGAATAAAGCTGCTATCGAGGAACTATGAACAATTTCGATCAGGCACTGGAAGATTCTCTCCAAAAGATGGCAAGCGGCGCGGCAAGCGCCAATGAATGCCTTGCACAATATCCCGAATATTCGGCCGAGCTTAAACCCTTGCTGCAAACCGCCGGACATTTTGAGATCGGCCGTGAGGTGGTACCCAGCGAGGCGTATAAAGAACGCGCACGCGGTCAATTAATGGCTTATATAAAGGACCATCCTCACCGGAGGAATAGATTTAATTTTCCTACCATCTGGAATATTGCCATCGCACTGGCCGTATTGGTGATCGCGTTTCTTGTGACAGGCACCGTATTTGCGCAGGGTGCCCTGCCCGGCCAGCCGCTGTATGAATGGAAATTGTCGACCGAACAGGCATGGCGCGCAGGTTCTCCCGACCGGGTGGGTGTGGACCTGGAGGTTGCAGACAGGCGGGCCTCTGAATTGACGTCCGTATCCGGTAACGCTGACGATGAAGCCAGGGCCCTGTCCGGTTACCAGGATGTCCTGACGCGGTTGAATTCGGAGAGCGATGCGAAAAATAACGACAGGATCATGACCACGCTTAAATCAAACCAGCAAAAGTTATCAGCGGCGGGGATCAAAATCCCTAATTTAGATAGCCATTTATCTCCTTAGTTTAATAAATTCACCGGGGATAAAACTGTTTCATCACGCCCCACCCCCGACCCACCCTTCGCTGCGCTTCGCACTCTTCGAGTGTGCTCCGCGATCCCCAAATCAAACTACGATTTGGAGAGGGGAGAAAAAAGAAAATAAAAATGAAGGAGGATCGGCGGTTTCAGCCGATCCTCCTTCATTTTTATTGAGGGATTAAGCGTATAACATATTCTTTTCTGCCTCGTTTTAATATCAAAGGCTCGTATTGGAGGCCTTTAGTAAGGAGAAAAGATGGTTAAGTCTGCTGTTTTATTTTTAGTAGTAGGTTTGGCGGCCGGGTTGTGGCTAGGGTTTAATCCACAGGCCCACCAGGAAACACTCCAGAAATGGGATAACGTTAAATCAGAATATATGAAAATCACGGCCGATTCTAGCTTGAAGGTCCAGAGTTCGAATACCACTCAGGCCACCTCACCGGTCCGGACATACTCCAAGTCCAGATCAAAATCTGAACCAGCAACTGCAACCCAGCCTCAAACCCAGGCTCAAACCCAGTCCGCTGTTTCAATAAATTGGCACCAAATCTCCACCCAGATCTCAACTGCATTTGAAACGGCATGGAATTCGCGGCTGGGATTTTGGGCGAACGTCGTGGCAAAGATCAATACAGCCCGATAGCTAGTTTGTTCTGATGGCTACTCCGCCCATCGAATCGAGTGCTCGAATTCTATAACCCGGGCGATTAGCAACACTGCTTACTCC
>CAZPCR010000234.1:0-5189 GCA_964585035.1 uncultured Anaerolineaceae bacterium | reverse complement strand
GCTTCCATATCGCCGTCGGTGCCGATGCGTTCGATGCTGACTTTCTCGCCCAGCAACGTCACCTCTACGGCTTTGTTACGCTTCGATGAACCAATACTAATGCTAACCGCGCGTTTCATAAACGAGCCTCCTAGGGAAAGACTCCGACGAGTATACACCGAAGTAGGAGGAAGTTTAAGGTGCGGGGTTTGCTTCGACGATTCACATCGCCGAAGTGGGCGACCCGCAGGGTGCTGGGGAACGCGATGGTGGCTTGCCCCTACGCTGCGCTACGGGATGCTTCGCGAAAGCCACCTTGCCCAAAAGTGGGCGAACCACAGTGTGCTGGGGAACGCGATGGCGGCTTGTGGCATCCTCGCCCGAAATTGTGCGAAGTGCGAAGCGGTATGGAAAGCGATCTTTACTTATATAAGATAGGAAGAGAACCAGAATTTATCCTGTAATCTCCTTGGCTTGCGGGGTAATTTCCTTTGGCCGCCAGTTCGCGACGGCCAAGCTGGCGATGACGAGCGCACCACCCACGAGCAACTGCCAGCTAAGATGCTCACCAAGGAAGGTAACACCGAGGAGCACGCCGCCCAGGGGGAAGATGTATGTGACCATACTGGTACGGGTGGGGCCGATCTCATGGATCAGATAAAAATTCAAAACGAAGGCAAGGCCTGAACCTAGAACACCGAGCCAGATGAGGGCGATCCAGGTAATGGGCAATTGTGGGAACTTGATCGGTCTCTCGACAATGAAGGCTGTAAGCCACATAATCACGGTTGATGAAAGTAAAGGGCCGGCGCTGCGCAGGACGCCCGAGGTGTTCTCCGTAAACCTGCGAGCGAAGACGAGACTGATGGCGTAAAAAACACAGGCCAGCACAACCGCAGCCTGCCCGAGGATCGGACCAATGGAAATCCCAATATCCTTGCTCATCAGGACGATCACGCCGGCAAAGCCGAGCAGCAGGCCGAGCACTTTGGGAACGGTCATTTTGTCGTCGTGCAGAAGGAAATGTGCAATGATAATGGTAAACAAAGGCACGGTGGAATCGAGAATGGCTGCCACGGCTGAATCGATGGATTGCTCGCCCCAGGAGATCAGGAGGAAGGGGATGGCAATATTAGTGACGCCAAGCAACAGGATCGGTAACCACTCCCTGAACGTGCGAGGCAGGGGGATGCGTTGAATAAGGACGACTATTACCGTGAAAAGGAGTCCGAATAACGCACGGAAAGCAACCAACGTGATCGGACTGACCTCCTGCACGGCAATCTTGATCCATAAAAAGGAGGAACTCCAAATGACACCGAGAAGAATAAAGGCGAACCAATGTTTGGGTTTCAAAAGATGCTCCTTCTATATCTTTCTACTGCTGCGCAGTACTTTGTAAAATTAATTTTGGACAAGAGACTACCAGAGATAAACGGAGATACCCTACGGGTACGATGTGAACGGAGATATTTTATAAACTCTTAAGAGAAGCGGACTTTGCATGTTCAAGATCCAACAGCCACTGTTTGGTCTTCAGACCGCCGGCGCCGCCGTAACCATGGAGCTTGCCATCAGTGCCAATGACGCGGTGGCAGGGGATGACGAGCGGCATCGGATTGGTGGCGTTGGCGCGGCCCACGGCGCGCGGCGCATCGGGGTGACCGATCTGCGCTGCAACCTGGGCATAGGTGCGGGTCTGGCCGTAGGGAATGGCGAAGACGGCCCGCAGCGCGGCGCGTTGGAAATCGGAGGAGAGAATCGACCAGTCGATCTTTATATCGAAGGAACGGCGCCGGCCATCGACATATTCCTTTAACTGACGCGTCGCTTCGGCCACGCGCCCGGGCGCATATTCGACATCGCCGCGAGTCTGCTTGCGAACTGACGCTTCGAAGGCGGCGCGCGTTACGCCGAACTCCACGGTGATCAACCCGCGTGAGGAGAAGGCTGCCCATATTTCTCCGAGGCGGGACGTATGCACACTGCCAATCAGGATGGGTGAATGGTCCATTTTAGTAATTGGAGACAAAGTCAATCAGGCCGCGTTCGCGGGCGCGGTAATCGCAATAGCGGAAGACAAAAACCGAGACCACGCCGAAGACCACACTCAAGACGAGAAGAATGCCAAGCAATTGCATATTACTGAAGCGCGCCAAGGTTGGAAAGGCCTGGGCGACATTACCGGCCAATGAACGGCGCATCAGCTCGAGCCAGTATGTGATCGGTATGGCAAACCCAACCGGTCTTAACCAGGCGGGCAACACGTCCAACGGGAAAATAGCGCCGCTGAACAGATACAAGGCACTGGCAACGGCTTCGCCTATTAAAAAGAAGTGATGAGCCACCAGGAGGGTGATGCTGGCAAGGATCAGGCCCAGGGTGGCGAGCATGGCAATGCCCAGGATAAGAGAGACGAAGAACAAGGGCCAATCCACCCTGGCAAGGTCAAGAGGCACATGCAGGAAGAGCACACCGAAGCTAATGGTAATCAGCACAGCCAGAGAGCCGCTCAAAAAACGGGCAATGCCGCGCCCCAGCCAGTAGGCTGGGATGCGGATGGGGGCGATATACATATATTTGAGGGTCTTGTAATGTTCGCGATCCTCGATCACAGCCCAGGAGATGCCGGTCATCACGGCTCCGACATATATATAGAAGGCGTTCCCAAAATAGATATAGGGGAAGATCGGCGTATTGAAGTTACCGTTAGTAATGATGCTATACATCACGACCAAGATGCCGGCGCTCGCCAGCGGCTTGACAATCGAATAGATTGCGAAGAGGAACGGGTCGGTCCAGTTCGATTCGATCTGCCAGCCGAGCCAGGTGGCGATCTTGAAAGACCGTAGAGTTTCAGAAAGCTGCATCGATTACCTGCGACTTTCGGTCAGGCGACCTTCACGGATCGCGAGACGTTCCATGTAGGCGAGCAGGGCTCTGGCGCCGAATAGAAAAACGACACACAGGCCGCATAGGACTATCAATTCAACGCGGACGTCGAGGAAGCCGAGGGCGGGGCCGGAAGCGAAGACCAACTGTCGCATGGCATCCAAACCCAGCGTCAGCGGGATCAATGAGGCGGCGGCCGCGATCCAGAAATTAAAAGACTTGATCGGAAAGTAAAAGCCTGAAACCAGGAAGACCGGCTCGGTGGCCAACTGCGCCAGATGGTCGGCTTCGCGGCTCAACAAGAGGAACAATGAAGCGGTCATCATGCCCAAGCCATAGAGGGCTGTCATTGCGACAAAAAAGACGGCCAACAGTTGGACCAAATTACCGACGACATACTGGACGTGGAACAGCAGGCTGCCAAGCAAGATGATGGCTACTGCACGCAGCAGAGTGGCGAACATTCCGCCTACGGCCATGCCGAGCAGGACAGCCATCATTGAATTGGGGGCCATGATATATAAGGCAAGATTACCCTGTTCCTTCTCCCAGTATAGCTGGCTCGACATGCTCCACATGACGTTCATCCAGAAAGCCGTCATCGCGCCGCCAATCACGACGAAGCCCACATATTCTTCGGGCGCGTGGATCGCGCGGTAGACAAAAACATAAGAGGAGACAGCCAGCATGGGAAGAAAGATATCAAAGAATATCCATGATTTTTCGCGCTGCTGGCCGATGATACGAGGATAAGCGCGGGCAATGACGGTCTTGATGAATAACCTCCAGCCGGTGGCCTTCTCAAACGACTGGATGGCGAGGGGATCATTTTGAGTCATGTGGGTCTTCCTTCTCCACCTCGTCCATGCTGCGGCCAACGAGATTGACGAAAACATCTTCCAGAGTCGGTTCATGCTTATCGAGCCGCATGATCCTGACGCCCGATTCGGTGAGGCTGTTCATGACGCCGGCCAAGGCAGCTTCTTCATCCAGGATAAAGCTGAGAACATTCGAATCTCCAGACTCGCGGTGAGTGACTTTCCTGACGCCGGGGATGCCTTCCAATTTGGAAACCGTTAAACCGTTCAGGGCGCCGACGGTAAGCTCGAACAAAGCATCGCGCTGTAACTGCTGCTTCAACACCGAGGGAGTATCACAGGCGAGCACGCGTCCCTGGTTGATGATCGCCACGCGGTCACACAACTCATCGGCTTCCACCATATAGTGAGTTGTGAGGAGCAGGGTACGTGTCCGGTCTTCCTCCAGCCAACTGCGGATAAGTTTGCGGGCATCGCGCGAGGCGCCCACGTCGAGGCCAAGGGTAGGCTCGTCGAGGAACAACACCTGCGGATCGGTGAGGAATCCGCGCACGATGTTCATCTTCTGGCGCAGACCGGTTGAAAGGTCGGAAGACTTGGTATGGATGCGGTCTTCGAGGCCGACTATTTTAAGCAAGGCTTCGATACGCTGGTTGGCCTGTTTGGATGGCAGGCCATAGAACTGCGAGAACATCCACAAATTTTCGCGCACGGTCAACATGCCATACCCGGAAGACTCCCCGCCGGAGACCATATTGATCAAGCGCCGAACCACGACCGGCTCTTTGACGACGTCATGACCGGCGACACAAGCCGATCCCGACGTGGGCGCAAGAAGCGTAGTCAATATTTTCATCAGAGTAGTCTTACCCGCGCCGTTCGGTCCCAACAGCCCAAATAACTCGCCCTGCCTGACCTGCAAGTTGACGCCCTGCAGCGCGACGAGCTCTTTGCGGAGGTTTTTTTCCTTTTTGTTCATGCGGATCTTGTAAACCCGACCCAGGTTCTCCACTTCCACGGCCAAGTTTGACAATGTAGTTCGGTCTTTGAGCATAAAGACTCCCGAAAAATAGCCTAAAATCGATTACAAGATTGTAAGATGCCGGACAATCGTATGGAAAGCGTAGGTTTCCCGTCAAGTAGTAATTTGGCTTAAATGATAGGATTGGACTTGTAAGGTGATTTCTCTTCTCCTCCTTTCAAGAGAGAGCCGCGGTCGGCGTCCGCGGCTCTCGCAATTTAATGCGAGGGATTGCTTTATGTTTACAGAAGGATTCTAAGGGTTTTCAAGAATAAACCTTTATAAACACTTAAGTGGAAGTTCCTGCGAATGAAGCTACCAGTGGTGCTGCCGCTTCGTGTCACAAGCACCCCACCCCAACCCTCCCCTAAAGGGGAGGAAGTGAATCCCGAATTTTTGGATATGGGCTGGAGTACACCGCCCATATCCAAAAATTCGGGGATCTTACCGTAGGTGTAAGTAGACATAATATTTCAGGA
>CAZPCR010000233.1:0-5201 GCA_964585035.1 uncultured Anaerolineaceae bacterium | reverse complement strand
ATCCATTTCGAAAGGAACTTTATGCAAGCAACAGCAACCAGACCCATGTCCCGCACGGGCCAGAAACGCCCCTCAGGCACCGGCTCAATAGGACGATCGATTAAATATCTCTCCCATTCCGGAAAACAGGCGACGCTGCCGTATCTCTTCTTAATCATTGCCACTTTGGCACAACTGGCAGTACCAAGCATGATCCGCCGCATTATCGACGCGGTCACCAGCGGTTACGTAGCCGGCCAGGTACTGCAGGCACTGAGTCAAATCCCAGCGGCCCTGACGGCGCAGGCGCTGCCTAAAATCCTTTCGGCACTCAACTACCCGGCTACGTGGACAAAAACCCAACTCGTTGCCCAACTAAACGCCAACCTGGCGGCGGCTCCACAGGCTTTAATTTGGGCCATTGTGGCCATCTTCATCCTGGCAGCCTTTCGCGGGGTCTTCGCTTTCCTGCAAGCCTTCTGGGCGGAGAAGAACTCACAGTCCGTGGCGTATGACCTGCGCAACGACCTGTTTTCCAAGATCCAGGGCCTGTCCTTTTCGTATCACGACAAGAACCAGACCGGACAGTTGATGATCCGCGCAACAGACGACGTTGAAAAATTACGCCTCTTTATCGGCCAGGGTTTGCTGCAACTGGTCGGCGCGATCATCCTGCTGGTAGGCACCATCATCATCCTATTTTCGACCAACGTCCAGCTAGCCTGGACCGCCATGCCGATCCTGCCCATTGCCCTGGTCCTGTTCATGATCTTCGGCAGCGCGGCCCAACCCATGTTCACGAAAGTGCAGATCAAACTGTCCGCGCTCAACACCATCCTGCAGGAAAACCTGGCAGGGATGAAGGTGATCCAAGCCTTCACGCGCGAGAAACAGGAACAGGCCAAATTCCGTTTTGCAGCAGACAACCTGATGGGGCAGGCGATCTCCGTCGCAAAATTGTTCACATTCCTGTTCCCCATGATCTTCCTGATCGCCAACCTGGGCCAGGCGGCCATCCTCTACGTAGGGGGCAAGCAGATCATCGCCGGCGCGCTGACGCTCGGTGAATGGCAGGAATTCTCTTTGTACCTGGTCTACCTGTTCTTCCCGGTAGCCCAACTCGGCTTCATCATCACCCAGTTCGGGCAGGCTGCGGCCTCGGCCGACCGCATCTTCGAGATCCTGGATGCCAAATCGGACATCGTGGACAAGCCGGACGCCATCGAACTGCCGTCCGTGAAGGGCGATGTCAAATTCGAGAACGTGACCTTCCGGTATTATCCCGGCGGCGAACCCGTCTTAAGCGAAGTGACGTTCGAGGCGAAGCCCGGCGAACGGATTGCGCTGCTCGGCGCGACCGGCTCGGGTAAAAGCACCATCATTAATTTACTACCGCGTTTCTACGACCCCACCGAAGGCAGAATCACGGTGGACGGTCACGACCTGCGCGACATCAAGGTCGATTCGCTGCGCAGGCAGATCGGGATCGTGCTTCAGGAAACCACGTTGTTCAGCGGGACGGTGCGCGAGAACATCGCCTTTGGACGCTCGGACGCCAGCGATGAAGACATCATTGCTGCGGCCAAAGCCGCGCAGGCGCACGATTTCATCATGTCCTTCCCCGACGGTTACGACACGCACGTCGGTGAGCGCGGCACAACGCTCAGCGGCGGACAGAAGCAGCGGGTGGCCATTGCCCGGGCACTTTTACTCAACCCACGCATCCTGATCCTCGATGACTCGACATCCAGCGTGGACCTCACGACCGAGTCGCTGATCCAGACCGCACTCGATAAACTGATGGAGAACCGCACGTCCTTCGTCATTGCCCAGCGCATCAGCACGGTCATGAGCGCCGACAGCATCCTGGTGCTCGACAAAGGCAAGGTCATCGCCCAGGGCAAACATTCTGACTTGATGGAAAACGAACCGATCTATGCAGAAATCTACAATTCACAAATATTGGCGTATGAACAGGAACATGGGCATGCGCAGGAGGAGAGATAACCTATGATGGGTGGTCCCGGCCGTTTCGGCAACATGCTCAATCAAGAAACCCTCAAGCCGCGCAGGCTGAGCGAGACCCTGCTGCGCCTGGGCGGTTATTTCGGAAGATTCGGACTAGCCGCTTTCCTGGCGATCTTTTTCGTCGCCATTGCGACATGGACACAGGTTACGACTCCCGAACTCACCGGGCAGGCGACTGATTGTTTCCTCGTGCCGCTCGGCGCAAGCAGCGGTTTCGGTTCGGCGTCTGCTGCAATCAGCACGGAAGCGCAGGCATCGGCAGCCAGCTGCTGGATCGTATCCGACCCTGCTAAACTCAGCGGCACGCAATGGATCATCGCCAGCCTGTACCGGTTCGGCGGATTCGTCTCGCCGGCATTGACCGCCCTGACGAACAGCGACCGCGTGGCCGGCCTGGTGCGATTGATCCTGATCGTAATCGTGCTTTTTATCCTGGGGTCCATCCTCACCGGTATGACCTTCTTCACCATGTCGTGGTCGGGCCAGCACGTGCTGCGCGCCCTGCGCGTGGACGTGTTCGAGCGACTGCACCAGCTTTCGCTCAGTTTTTATTCGGCCAACGAAGCGGGCGACTTGATGAGCCGCATCACCAACGACACTTCCGCGATCGAACAGGCGATCTCGTTCGCGCTGGTCAACGTCTTTAGCGGCGTCCTGCTCCTGGTCTGGGTTGCCTACAATATGTTTACCAGCAGCGTGCCTTTCGCTCTGCTCTCACTGGCCGTTTCGCCGATCATGTTCCTCGCGACGGTGTACTTCTCGGACCAGGCGCGCAAGGCCTATCGCAAAACGCGCACCGAGATCGGGAACGTCAATGCCGAGCTGCAGGAAAGCATTGCCTCCGTGCGCGAGGTGCAGGCTTTCAACCGCGCAGATGAAAATATCGAAAACTTCAAGGGCATCAACGCGGCCAACCGCGACGCCAACGTGCGCGCCGTATCGTTCACTGCGGCGCTCTCACCGACACTGGAAGCGCTCGGTTATATAGCACTGGCCATCGTCACCGGCGTGGGCGGCTGGTACATGCTCAAAGGGCAGACCCTATTGGGGACGGTGGTGACTTTCGGTTTGATCGTTACATTTCTGGCCTACGTACAACGCTTCAACCAGCCCATCCAACAGATCGCCATCCTATGGGGCAACATCCAGAACGCCATCGCAGGCGCCGAGCGCATCTTTGGCCTGCTCGACGAAGTGCCCGCGGTGCAAAATAAACCCGGCGCAAAAGACATGCCGCAGATCGCCGGAAAAGTGGAGTTCGATCACGTCTCGGCTGAATATGAAGACGGTGTGCCCGTATTAAAAGACGTATCGTTCAGCGCCAACCCCGGACAAACCATAGCCATCGTCGGCCCGACCGGCGCAGGCAAGACCACCATCATCAACCTGCTGCCGCGTTTCTACGACGTGACCGGCGGCTCGATCAAGATCGACGACGTGGACGTGCGCGATGTGACCATCGAGTCCATCCGCAGGCAGATCGGTATCGTGCTGCAGGACACATTCCTTTTCAGCACGACCGTGATGGAAAACGTGCGCTTCGGCCGTCCCAATGCCTCTGATGAGGACGTCATGGCCGCCATCAAACTGGCGCGCGCAGACCTGTTCATCGAACGACTGCCGGATAAGTATCAGACCGTTTTGGGCGAACGCGGCTCGGGTCTTTCACAGGGACAACGACAGCTGCTTTCGATCGCACGCGCGGCCCTGGCGGACCCCCGCATCCTGATCCTGGACGAAGCGACTTCCTCTGTAGATACGCGCACAGAACGCATTATCCAAAACGCCTTCGACATATTGCTCAAAGGGCGTACATCCATCGTCATTGCCCACCGCTTAAGCACCATCGTCAATGCCGACATGATCCTGGTGATCGACAATGGCCAGATCATCGAACGCGGCAGGCATGCCGAACTGATGGACAAACAAGGTTTCTATTACAACCTGTATATGAGCCAGTTCAAGAAACAAGAGGAGATCGAACAAGCGGCAGTCTGAGACCGATGCCGATCAGGAAAGGATTAAAAAATATGCCAACCACACTCAAGAGTGTGTTCACCTCTGCTGAGATCGAGTATCTAAAAAGCCAGCGCTTATGCCGCATTGCTACGGTAGGACCGGACGGTCAGCCGCATGTGGTGCCGGTATCGTACCGATACAACCCGGATACGGACACGATCGACGTTAGCGGTCATGGCGGTTTTGCCAAACGCAAGAAATGGCGCGACGTTCAAAACGATCCGCGGGTTGCCGTGGTGATCGACGATATCGTCTCTGTTAATCCATGGAAGGTGCGCGGCGTCGAGGTACGCGGCACTGTCGAAGTGCTGGCAACAGGCGGCGAGACGGTAATACCCAGCTTTGATCCGGAGATGTTCCGCATCACGCCCAAGCGTGTCATCAGTTGGGGACTTGAGACGGAATTCCGCGCTGCTCCCAACGCGCGTTCGGTTAATTAGTTTGAAATTGGAATCGCGTATTAGCACCAAAAAACGCCCTTTTTAGGAAGGGCGTTTTATATACCTTGTGTAACGATTTGCGTTAACTGTGTGTGGGCGGGCGTGGGCAATGTTTGAGATGCAGGAAAAACTCCAAGCCAGAAAACTGCTTGACGCGAAGCGTGCCGCAGAATCCCCAGCGTTCAGTGCACACTTTGTTAGGCACGGTTTTGCTCGGAATATTTCATTTGCAATTCAATTTGTTATCATAGCCACTTTATTAACATACGCGTTATTAGAAATTTCATCTACAATGAATTGCGCTACATCATATTTACTAATTTGAAAGGTTAAATTATCTTTGTAGTCATTTACACAATATCCACCTGATTCAATTTCATTAACAATCTCTGTTGGTCGTACAATTGTCCAATTCAAATTACTGTTTTTTACTACTTGTTCTTGAAGGGTATGATCCTTAAATGATGCAGTTAAGATCGGATCATTTGAAACCATAGTTTTAAATGTATCTGGCATATGCTCCCAACTATCACCTGCACCTTGAGCACTAAGACATATAAGTCTGTTACATTTTTTACCTAACATCACAGTGACTATATTTGCAGTGCCCTTTGACATCGTATCCAAACCGCTATTATTAAACCCAAGCGCAATTATTACAATATCATGCGATTCTATACACTGTTCTACAGTCGATGCTTCTAATACATTTCCTTTAATCACACTAAGATTCGT